>JASFEC010000071.1:0-9631 GCA_050125045.1 Gammaproteobacteria bacterium
GTAGATGTTGTGGATGGTGCCGGTGATGTTCTCCGCGGCCCAGAACGCCTTCAGGTCCGGGAAGTAGGTGTTCATCTCCGCCGGCGCCTCGGTGCCCGGGGTGTTCTGGAACACCATCTTGATGCCTTCCACCGTCAGCTCTTCAATGTCGTCCTTGATGACCACGTTGGGCGGGATCAGGCCGAGGTTGCCCGCGGCCGTGTTCTTGCCGATGGACTGGTCGACATGACCGTAGGGGCTACGCGGCAGCAGCACGCCATACTGGAAGAACATGCGGCGGTTCATGGCGTTGCCGGCATAAACATTCTCAGCGACCGCGTGGTCCATGAAGCCGACCGGCGCAATCACCTTGACCTTGCCGCTGCGCACGTCGGCCTCGTCAACGACGCCGCGCACCCCACCGAAATGGTCGGCGTGCGAGTGCGAATAGACGACTGCGACGACCGGCAGCTCGTCGACCTGCTCGTTGATGAACTTCAGCGCGGCCGCGGCCGTCTCCTTGGCGGTCAGCGGATCGAAAACGATCCAGCCGGTCTCGCCCCGGATGAAACTGATGTTCGCGAGGTCATAACCACGCACCTGGTAGATCTTGCCGGGCAAGACCTCGTACAGGCCGTAGGCCATGTTCAGGATCGCCTGGCGCTGCAGCGAGGGATGGATCGTGTCGAAATCCTTGCCGTCCAGCAGCCATTCATAGCTGCCGATGTCCCAGGCCACGTTGCCGGCTTCGGCCATGATCTGCTTGTAAGGCGGCGCCGCGATGAACCCTCTCTGGGCCTCTTCAAAATCGCGCTGGTCCTCGAACGGCAGACTCTTCCGCAGCCCGTTCTGCAATTCGACGGTGAACTTGGACGGGGCCTTGCCCTTCGGGTCGAAGTGCTTCGAAGGGTCGGCAGCGACGATTGCGCCGCCCCCGGCCGCCAGCAGGGCGCCCGACATGGTCATCAGGGCCGAGCCGAGTATCAACGTAAGGGTCTTGCCAAGGGTTCGCATAGCGCCAGTGCCTCTCTGTCTGTCGCGGGGGTCTTTATCCGGCCGAACAGTGTTGCCCTCGAGTTGATCTAAGTCAAATGCATTGGATAGACATTTCTGATAACTTTTCTGCATCATGATCACGCTCAAGCAACTCCGGCATGCCCTGGCGCTGGAATGCCACGGCCATTTCAACCGGGCGGCGAAGGCCGAACGCATCTCCCAGCCGGCCCTGTCCCGCAGTATCCGTGCGCTGGAGGAACAACTGGGTGTGCCGCTGTTCGACCGCCAGGGCGGCAGCGTCGTGCCGACCCTGTTCGGCGCCGCGCTGCTCAGGCACGCCGCCCAGGCGCTGGGCGAAACCGACGAGCTCGTGCGGGAAATCGAGCTCCTGAAGGGACTGGAAGCCGGCCAGCTGCAGGTCGCGATGGGCGTGTATGCGGCCGAGATGTCCGCCGCCCGGTCGATCGGTGAGCTGGTCGAGCGCCATCCCGGCATCACGTGCCGAATTCGGCTTACGTCCTGGAAGGACCTGGCTGGGCTGGTCAGCACGCGCTCGGTCGATCTCGGCATCGGCGAGATCAGCACCCTGGTGGAAATGCCGGAGCTGGACGTGGAGGCGCTGGGCCGGCCGCGCCTGGTGATGTTCTGTCGCCCGGGGCACCCGCTCGCGGGACGCCGGGACCTGTCGAAAGAGGAGCTCGACGGCTTCCCGATCGTGACACCGCGACTGCCGCCGCGTGGTATCGGCCTCGTCCCTGGCAAGACCCGGGTGGACCCGGATACCGGGGATCTATTGCCCACCGTCGAGGTGGACAACCTGACCAGCGCCCGTCTCGTCGTGGCCGGGAGCGATGCGTTCGGCATGGCCACGCCGGTGCAAATCGCGGACTCGCTGCGCAGCGGCGAATTCAGGGTCCTGGATTACCATCGGCCCTGGATGGAGCTGGACTACGGCTTCATTTACCTGCGGCAGCGGATGCTGTCTCCAGCCGCGACAGCCTATATGGAGATCGTCCGGCGCATCGACCGTGGGATGTGCAAGACCAACGACGCGCTGATGGCTGAGGTCCACGCGGGACTCGGACGCGGCTGAGCCGGCCTGGTGGAAGCCTGGTTACCGTGGGCATCATCGGCACGCTGAATCATAATCGATCATATACCGCCCGAGACGCCAGGACCCGCCCTTGCAGCACCGCGCCCGGAAAAGATTCGGCCAGAACTTCCTGCACGATCCCACGGTGATCGAGCGGATCGTGCAGGCCATCGCTCCCGTCCCCGGCGAGCGGCTGGTCGAGATCGGGCCTGGCGAGGGTGCTCTGACGCTGCCCCTGCTCGCCAGCGGCGCCCGACTGACGGTGATCGAGCTGGACCGCGACCTGGCAGCCCGACTGGAGGCCCGTCCGGAGACCGGCGACATGCTGACCGTGGTGCAAGACGATGCCCTAAAAGTGGAGCTCGCCGCACTGGCCGCGCCCGACGAACGGCTGCGGCTGGTGGGCAACCTCCCCTACAACGTCTCGACGCCGCTGCTGTTCCGCTTCCTGGAGCAGCTGCCGGTCATCCGCGACATGCACTTCATGCTCCAGCGCGAGGTGGTCGAGCGCATGGCGGCGGGACCCGGCAGCAAGACTTATGGCCGGCTGAGCGTGATGCTGGCGGCGGCCTGCCGGGTCGAGCCGCTGTTCGACATCGGGCCCGGCGCCTTCCGCCCCCCGCCGAAGGTGTGGTCCTCGGTCGTCCGGCTCGAGCCCTGGCCGGAGCCGCCCTTCGCCGTGCCCGATCCGGCACGCTTTGCGGAGGTCGTGCGCCGAGCCTTCGGGCAGCGCCGCAAGACCCTGCGCAACGCCCTGTCGGGGCTCGTCGACGAGGAGGCGATCCGCGCCGCCGGGTGCGACCCTCAGGCGCGCGCCGAGACCCTGCCGCCGGCAGCATTTGCACGGCTGGCGACGGCCCGCTGCTAGACTATGGTTAGGTCAGGCGGGGATAGTCCCCGCACAGCGGAGGGACAGCAGATGGACTACAAGCGCATCCTGGCGACCATGGACCTCGGTGAGCACAGCAAGCTCGTGGCCGCGCGCGCGAAGGCGGTGGCCGGTGCGACCGGCGCGCAGCTGAAGCTCCTCCATGTCGTCGAATATGTCCCGGTCGAGCCCATGGGCGAGGCGCTCCTTCCGGCGGTCAATATCGAGGAAGAACTGGTGACCGGCGCCCGCAAGCGGCTGGCCGAACTGGCCCGCGAAGCAGGCCTGGAAAGCGCGGAGCAGCAAGTGATTGCCGGCACCATCAAGAGCGAGGTCCTGCGGGAGACCCAGGAGTGGGAGGCGGACCTGGTCGTTCTCGGCAGCCGCGAGCGGCACGGCCTCGCGCTGATTGTGAACCTGACCGAGGATGCGGTGCTGCACGCCGCGCCCTGCGACGTCCTGGCGGTGCGCCTGCCGGGCTAGGAACTCGGCTCGTGTAAAATCCGGGCTTTCCCAGCACGCCGAGCGACGGAGAGCCCCATGGCCGATTGCCTGATCCGGATCGAGGTGGAGACCGCCTACCTGGATCACCAGAGTGAGCCCGACGAGGGCCGCTATGCCTTCGCCTACAGCATCACCATCCACAACGAAGGCCCGGTTACGGCCAAGCTGCTATCACGCCACTGGATCATCACCGACGCCGACGGCGGGGTGCAGGAAGTCCGGGGCGAGGGCGTGGTCGGCGAGCAGCCGATGATCCGCCCGGGCGAGCATTTCCACTACACCAGCGGCGCCATCCTGCCCACGCCGGTCGGCTCGATGCGGGGGGCTTACACCATGATCGACGCATCCGGCCACGAGTTCGAGGCACCCATCGCGGCCTTCACGCTCGCGAGGCCCGGCGCGCTCCACTGATGGCGGTCTACGCCATCGGCGACCTCCAGGGCTGCCTGGACCCGCTCAAGCGACTGCTCGACCGCGTCCGCTTCGATCCGGCCGCCGACTGGTTGTGGTTTACGGGGGACTTGGTCAACCGCGGACCAGCATCGCTCGCCACCCTGCGCTTCGTCCGAGAACTCGGGGCTCAGGCCGTGACCGTGCTAGGCAATCACGACATGCATCTGCTGGCGACGGCCTGGGCGGAGAATCGGCCGCCCAAGAAGCGCGACACCCTGTCGGAGATCCTCGAGGCGCCGGACCGGCAGGAGCTGCTGGAGTGGCTCCGCCGGCGGCCCCTCCTCCACTATGACCCCGCGCTCGACTTCGCTATGGTGCATGCCGGCCTACCGCCGCAGTGGGATCTCGAGGATGCGCGCGCTGCGGCGGCGGAACTCGAAGCTGTGTTGCGCGGTGACCGCTTCGTGGATTTCCTGCGCCAGATGTACGGGGACAAGCCGGATCAATGGGACCCGTCGCTGTCCGGCATCGAGCGGCTGCGCTTCATCATCAACGCTTTCACGCGCCTGCGTTACCTGCGACCCGACGGGAGCATGGAGTTCGCCAACAAGGGACCCCTGAGTAGGGCGGCCGACGCACTGATTCCGTGGTTCAGTTTCCCGGGGCGACGCAGCGCCGGCCGAAGGATCGTCTTCGGCCACTGGTCCACCCTGGGCGACCTGGAGCATGAGGGCGTGCACGGCATCGACACCGGTTGCGTCTGGGGCGGCCGCCTGACCGCACTGCAGCTTGACGCGACGATCCGCCACTGTGTGGAATGCGGCCCGGGCCTGAGGCCCGGCTGATCCGCCTCTCGAGGAACCGCCATGTCACGTGAGCACGCCGCCGAACTCGACCGCCGGGATTCCCTGGCCGCATTCCGGGAGCGTTACTACCTGCCGCTGCACAACGGCCGCGAGTGCGCCTATTTCCTCGGCAACTCGCTCGGGCTGCAGCCGAAAAAAGCCGCCGAATACGTCGAGGAGGAGCTAACGACCTGGCGCACCCATGCCATCGGCGGTCACTTCATCGGCCCGCGCCCCTGGAAGGACTATGCCGTCAACTTCATCCCGCCGCTGGCCGCGCTGGTCGGCGCCGAGGAAGACGAAGTGGTGTGCATGAATGCACTCACGGTGAACCTGCACCTGCTGATGGTCAGCTTCTACCGGCCCACCGCAAAGCGCTACAAGATCCTGATGGAGCGGCCGGCCTTCCCTTCCGATCGCTACGCCATCGTCTCCCAGTTGCAGCACCACGGCCTCGACCCGGCCGAGGCGCTGATCGAGGTCGGCCCGCCCGAGGGTGAGTACCTGCTGCGGCGCGAGGACCTCGTAGCCGCCATGCGGGAGGCCGGCGATACGCTGGCGCTGGTGCTGCTGCCCGGCGTGCAATACCTCTCGGGCGAGGTGCTGGACATCGAGGGCCTCACGGCCGAGGCGCACGCCGTCGGCGCGATCGCGGGCTGGGATCTGGCGCACGCGGCCGGCAACATCCCGCT
Organism: Gammaproteobacteria bacterium; assembly: GCA_050125045.1. Lineage (GTDB taxonomy): Bacteria > Pseudomonadota > Gammaproteobacteria > Steroidobacterales > XN24 > XN24. The sequence goes on from JASFEC010000071.1 coordinate 5,371, forward strand.
CCGGCTGCACGACTGGAACGTCGATTTCGCCGCCTGGTGCAGCTACAAGTACCTCAACGGCGGGCCCGGCGCGACCGCCGGTGCCTTTGTGCACCGGCGGCATGGGCACGATCCGTCCGTGCCCCGTTTCGCCGGCTGGTGGGGCCAGGACAAGCCAACGCGCTTTCTCATGGAGCCCGAGTTCAAGCCGGTGCCCGGCGCCGAGGGCTGGCAAATCTCCAACTCGCCGGTGCTCAGCACCTGCACCCTGCGCGCCTCGCTGCAGGACTTCATGGACGCAGGGCTTGATCGGCTGCGGGAGAAGTCGATCGCCCTGACGGGCTATCTGGAGCGCCGCCTGGAAGAGACCGTCGCCGGCCGCATCGAGATCGTCACCCCGCGCGACCCGGCACGGCGGGGCTGCCAGCTGTCCATGCGGCTGCGCAGTAGTGCCGACTCGGGCCGCGCCGTGTTCGACCGGCTCGGCGAGCTGGGCATGGTGTGCGACTGGCGCGAGCCGGACATCATCCGCGCCGCGCCCGCGCCGCTCTACAACACCTTCAGCGAAGTGGAGCAGCTGGTCGAGGCGCTGGACACCGCGACGCGGTAAGCCCGCTAGGAACCGACAGCGAGCTGCGCAGCCAGCTCTGCCCGCATGCGCTCGAGTTCGGCGTTCATGGGTGCCGTGATGGCTTGAAGCCGCGGGTCATCCCTGATCGGATCCCATTCGGGCGCCCGCTGATACCAGGGCCCCAGCCAATAACCTGCGGCGATCGCCTGCTCCAGCAGGTCAAGCGCCAGCTCACGCTGGTCGCGCATCACGGCAATCCGCGCCCGCGTATACAACCGCGCAGCCTCGCTGCTCCGGGGCACCGCACGCTCGAGTTCGCGTTCGGCTGCCTCCAGGAATTTCTCCGCAGGCTGCCCCGCTTTGCTCAACACCACCGCACCCGCCAGAGGCGCCTGGGCGAGAACAAATGTCTCACGCTGCCGGACCAGCCGCACGGCCTCGGTCAGGTCGCCGGCCCGAACATGGAAGGAGGCGGCGCAGTTCTGGGCGAACGGCGAATATCCCTCGAGTTCGAGGAAACGATCGACATGGGCCTTGGCCCGGGGGACGTCACCCTCCGCCAACGCGACACTCATGAGGTGACAATTCAACCGCGCCTCGTGCGGCGCCAGCTCTCCCCAGGCCCGGTTCAATGCATCTCGCGCACGCCCGAACTCTCCCAGGTCGCTATAAAGTTCTGACAGGTCTTGCCAGACATTCGGATCAGCCGGGTCCAGTTCCGCGGCCCGCTCCAGTCGCTCGAGCGCCTCCAGTAGATCGCCCTGCCCGGACAGCAGCGCCGCTTGAATGACGAGCACTTCCGGCAAATCAGGCTCCAGCTCGGCAGCGCGACGGAATTGCTCCCGCGCTGCCTCAACCTCGCCTCGCGCGTAGTAGGCCCTGCCGAGGGCCAGGTAGCCCGCCGCCTGCTCCGGTCCGACCCGGATGGCACGCTGCGCGGCCTCTACCGCTTTTTCCCAGTCCGCCAACGCGGCGGATGCGTCGCCCTCATTCCAGTACATCCGTTCGAGAGCGGCGCCCGCCAACCCCGCCCACGCCTCGGCGTATTCCGGATCAAGTTCCAGCGCCGCCTCGAGGTAGCCCGCGGCCTCCGCGGTCATGGCCTGCATCTCCGCCGGCGTGCTGAAAGACCGTCTCGAGACTGCACGCGCGCGCAGGAAGTACTCATAAGCCTCGGGACTGTCCGTGCCGCGCTGCGCGATGGCCTTTCGGTCGCGCTCAGTCAACTGGAGCTCGAGCTGTTCCGCAATCCGGGCCGCGATCTCGGTCTGGACGCTGAAGATGTCTGCCAGCTCGCGGTCGAAGCTGTCGGCCCACAAGTGAGCGTCGTCCTCGGCGCGGATCAGCTGTCCGGTGATGCGGACACGGTCACCCGCCCGCCGCACGCTGCCCTCCAGCACATGGCTTACACCGAGCTCGGCAGCGATCTCTGGCAGGCTCAGCTCACTGTTCTTGTAACGCATGACCGAGGTACGGCTGATCACCCGCAGGCCGCTGACGCCGGCGAGCCGGGTCAGGATGTCTTCCGTGATGCCGTCGGCGAAGAACTCCTGCTCCGGATCAGTAGACAGGTTGGCGAAGGGCAGCACCGCCACAGACGGCCGCTCGCCACCAGCGCTCGTCGCCGTTGGGCTTGCGGCAGTCTCTCTCTGGACGCTATCCGCAGCAGCCGTGCCTGGAGGGGCGGCCGCGCTGGCGGATGCCTGTTCTGCCGCAGGCTGAACTGCAGGGCCATTGGGAATGAACCGGTCATAGGCCAGGAAGCTGATGGCGAGCACCGCCACTACCAGCGTCGCCCAGTTCAGCCGGTGCCCGGTAGTCGCAGAAAATTCGGTGTTCTCCGTGACCCCCGTATCGCGCTTCAGGCCCTCGGGCGTCAGCTCATAAATCCAGGCAAAGCCCAGCGCGGGCACGATACCGATCACCAGCAGCACGACCAGCCCGCGCAGGACCCCGTCCGGCACCTCGAAAATCGGCAGCACGGTCTCCGCCACCTCGATCACCAGCCACGCCGCGACCACGTAGAGCATGGCGACGCGAAAGACGTTACGGCGCTTGAGTTCTCCGAACAGGCTCACTGGGCTCGACTCCTGGAGGCGCGACGCGCAGCCAGCTCGGCGCGCATTTCTTCGAGCCTGGTTTCGAGCTCCGTCTCGATCGCCCGGAAACGCGGGTCGTCCCGGACCGGATCCCACACGGGACTCAGGGCAAATTGGGTGGCGGCGGGCCAAAACCCGACTTCGTGCGCACGTTCCAGGAGCTGGAGGGCATTCTCGTACTCGCCGCGCAACGAGGCGAGGCGCGCGCGATGGAACAGGCGCCAGCCCTCGCTCTCTCGCGGCACCGCTCGCTCGATACTTCTCTCGGCCGCCTCGATGGCCGCCTCTGCCGGCCTCCCCGCCAGGCTCAGCCCAATGGCGGCGGTGACGGGCCAGAGCCCGACCACGAACGCCTGGTGCTCGTCGATCAGGCGCGCGGCCGAAGCAAAGTCACGGTTCAGTATGTCGTACATGAGGATGCAACTGGTACCGAAGGATGGGTGCTTCACCATGGAACGGTAGCGGTTCATGATGGCCTCGGCCTTGGCGAGGTCGCGCTGCGTGAGCGCCAATGACAGGAGCATGCATTGGAGGCGTTCCGGGTGCGGCGCGATCTGCTCGAAAGCCCGGCGGTAAGCGGCTTCTGCGTCCCGGTAGTCACCGAGCCTGGCATGCACGGTCGCGAGGCTATTCCACACGTTGGGGTCACCCGGCTCGAGGGCCACGGCCTGCTCCAATTTGTCGAGAGCCTGCAGCAGCTCTCCCCGCTCGGTATACAACACGCCTTGGTTGTGCAGCACTTCTGCGGAGCCGGGCTCCAGTTCCGCCGCCAGGCGGAACTGTTCCAGCGCTGCGTCGCGCTGGCCGCGCATGGCGAACGCCTGGCCCAGCGCCACGTAGCCTGCCGCCCGGTCGGGGGCAAGCCGGATCGCGCGACGCGCCGCTTCGACGCCGCCCTCCCAGTTCTCGATCGCGGGCAGCTCGCTCACGGGATACGATGCACGATACAGGTGCGCTCGGCTCATCATCGCCCAGGCGTCGGCATACTCCGGGTCGAGCTCGAGCGCCGCGCGCAGGTGCCCCTCCGCTTCCTCAAGTGCAGCCGCAATTTCGGCCGGCGTGCTCAACGCACTACGCTCCAGCGCCCGCGCTCGCAACACGTACTCGTAGGCCTCGGCACTGCTCGTCCCGTGCCTAGCCAGTAGCTGACGATCGCGGTCCGTGAGCTGGAGTTCCAACTGGTCGGCGATCCGCTGGGCGATCTCGGTCTGCACACTGAAGATGTCAGCCAGTTCCCGATCGTAACTGTCTGCCCAGAGATGGGCGTCGTCGGTGGCCCGGATGAGCTGCCCGGTGATCCGAACCCGGTCGCCGTCCCGGCGGACGCTCCCCTCCAGCACATGGCTCACGCCGAGTTGAGCCGCGATCTCCGGCAGGCTGAGATCGGTGTCCTTGTAGCGCATTACCGAGGTACGACTGATCACCCGCAGCCCGCTGACGCCTGCGAGCCGCGTGAGGATGTCCTCCGTGATCCCGTCAGTGAAGAACTCCTGGTCCGGATCGGCCGACAGGTTGGCGAAAGGCAGTACGGCGACGGAGGGCCGTACGTCGCCGGCCACCGGCCCAGCGGGCTGGGCCGGGGTGGTCGGTGTCGCCGAGTCCTGATCCGCCG
>JASFEC010000072.1:0-9629 GCA_050125045.1 Gammaproteobacteria bacterium
TTTCTTCCAGATCGGCAGGCGCTGCTTGAGTTCGTCGATGACGTAGCGGCAGGCCTTGAATGCCTCGTCGCGATGCGGGGCCGCCGCCCCGACCCAGACGGCCAGGTCCCCGATCGCGAGGTCGCCGACGCGGTGAACGCAGGCCAGGCGGACCGGGCCGAACCGCTCTTCCGCCTCGGCGAGGATCCTCATGCCCTCGGCCCGCGCGAGATCCTCGTAGGCCTCGTAGTGCAGCCCGGAGACGGCGCGTCCCTGATGGTGGTCGCGCACCCAGCCCTCGAAGGCGGTGTAGCCCCCGCAGCCCGGACTCATCAACGCCTGCCGCAGCGCTCCGACATCGACGTCCTCGTTACTGATCTCGAATTTCACGGCCTACCCTCCGGATACCGGCGGGATGAACACCACCCGGTCGCCCGGGTTCAGCGTCACGTCCCACTCCGCAAACGCATCGTTGACCGCAACGCGCAGGTGCCGGCGCTCGGTCGAGAAATCATGACGAGCGTCGAGCTCCGTCCATAACTGTGCGGGGGTGGCGGCCGAGGTCTCCAGCGTTTCACCCTCGCAGCCGGCCTTTTCCCGCAACCATGCGAAATAATTCACCTGCACCTGCATCAGCCTGTCGCCCTCCAGTCGCCGCTCTTGCCGCCTGTCTTTTCCAGCAGCCGCGCCTCCCGCAGCACGAGCCCCTTGGACAAGGACTTGCACATGTCATACACCGTCAGCCCCGCCACCGCGGCCCCGGTGAGCGCCTCCATCTCGACGCCCGTGCGCCCGTGCAGGCTGACCCTGCAGTCGATCACCGCGTCGTGCCCGTCCATCGCGATCTCGATCGTACAGTCTTCGAGACCCAGCGGATGACAGAAAGGAATCAGCTCGTGCGTGCGCTTGGCCGCCATGACCCCGGCGACGATCGCGGTATGGAACACGGGGCCTTTCGCGGTTGCGAAATCGCGTGCGGCCAGCGCGCGGGCTGCATCTGCCGGGAATGCAACGCGCATGCGCGCGTGGGCGGTGCGCCGCGTGACGGCCTTGCCGCCCACGTCCACCATCCTCGGGCGCCCGGCCTCGTCGAGGTGAGTGAGCTTCTCGTCAGTCATGGCGCTCACCCACCGATGTAATACATCTCGATCTTTTCGGTCCGGACCTCGCGGCCGCCCTCGGCGCGCAATTCGCTGTAACGGTCCGCGCGAGCGGACCACACCCGGTCGATGATGCGACCCAGCTCGGCATCGTCTGCGCCGGCCCGCAACGGTCCGCGGAGATCGGTCCCCCGCGCCGCGAACAGGCAGGTGTAGAGACTGCCGTCGGAGGACAGCCGCGCGCGGGTGCAGTCACCGCAGAAGGGCTGCGTGACCGAGCTGATGAAGCCGATCTCCCCGGCGCCGTCCTCGAACGCCCAGCGCTCTGCCACCTCGCCGCGATAGCCGGCCTCGAGGGGACGGATGGGCCAGCGCTCGCCGATCCGGCGCACCAGTTCGGCCGACGATACGAGCTCGTTCTCGTTCCACCCGTTCAGCGTGCCTACGTCCATGTACTCGATGAAGCGCACCACGACGCCCGTGTTCCGGAAACGCTCCAGCAGGGCATAGATGCCACGCTCGTTGATACCGCGCTGCACCACCGTGTTGACCTTGATCGGCTTCAGCCCCGCCTCGATCGCCGCGTCCACGCCCTCGAGCACGCGCTCGGGTGTTCCACGGCCGCCGCTCATGCGGCGGAAGGTGCCCTCGTCGAGCGCGTCCAGGCTCACGGTGACGCGGTCCAGGCCAGCCCCCTTGAGTGCTGCAGCATGCTGTGCAAGCAGGATGCCGTTGGTCGTCAGGGCGAGATCCTCGACCCCTTCGATCAGGCTGAGCTCGCCCACGAGGTCCACGAGGCCCGGCCGCAGCAGTGGCTCACCGCCGGTCAGTCGCAGCTTCGTGACGCCCCGCGCCACGAACAGCCGGGCCAGCTGCACGATCTCGGGGAAGGAAAGCCTCTCGTCGGAGTGCAGGAACTGGAAGTCCCGGTGGTACTGGTCTTCCGGCATGCAATAGGGGCAGCGGAAATTGCAGCGGTCCATGACGGAGATTCGCAGGTCGCGAAGGGGGCGACCGCGGCGGTCTTCGAGCAGACTGCCGGTGTGCGTTTTGCCCTGCGGATTGACGGAACTCGGATCCACGCTGCCCTCCCCTGTTGAGCGAGGGCGCAAGTATCGCATGGCCCAACACGAGCTTGCCAGCCAGCAGCGGGGCGCGTTGCGGCAACGCGCAATGCGGAGGGGGCGCCCCGCAGCGCCCCTTCCACGACTGCCCGCGTGTTACTCCGACCTACTCCTCGTCCTCGGCGGCGACGAAACTGTAGGTGAAGCCAAGCAGGAAGACGTTGACGTCGTAGTCGAGCGTATCAGCCCCGAACGTCAGCACGTTGGAGATCGTGGCCGGGTCGACGCCGTCCTTGGCCCAGTCATCCGCCTCGAATTTCTCCCAGCGCCAGCCGGCGTTGAGGCTCCAGCGCTCATCGAACCGCCAGTCGGCCATCAGCTGCAGGCCGGTCAGCTTCGATTGCAGGGCCGGGAACGCGTCGGTCATGCCGCCGAGAGGATCTTCGATCCGGTATTCACCCCGGGTATCCGCCCGCGTCAGGTCCGCCCTGAGATCCAGCTTGCCTTCGGCCAGGCCGGGCCAGTTCAACGCGACCCCGTAAACGTCGTGCCGGTCCTCGGTCTCGCCGGCCCAGTTCGGCGGCGCCAGGTTTGGCGCCAGGAAGCTTGCCGCCCCGATGGTGCGAGAGTCATAGTTCTCCCGGCTGAAATAGCCCGTCACCGCCAGTTTCTCACCGACCCGAACACTGGCCTCGGCGCTGTACTGATCATAGTCTGACGACACCAGGCCCACCTGGCTCTGGTCATACCTGTCGCGCGCCGTCTCGAAGCGCATCGCGATGCTGAAGCGGCCCGCCGGCGTGAAGTCGGCCTCGGCCTGCAGCAGGTCGCGATCACGGTCGGCCAGGTAATACTTCCGCAGCAGGGGGTTCTGGGCGCTGCCGGCGCCGAAGAAGGGTGTTGCCCGTGCCTCGCGGGCGTCTCGCGACGTGCTCTCGGCCCGCAGGCCAAGGCCCAGCTGATCAATCGGCCGGAAACGGACGCGGGCCCAGGTGCCGTCCTCCTCGGTGCGCGTCACGTCCTGGTAATCCCGGTCACGGACCTTGCTGAGCCAGCCGGCGCCGAACTGCACGACCCGGCTGTAGCGATAGTCCGCCGAGAACGACAGGTCCCGGGTTTCATAACTGTAGACCGGGTTGAGAGCCGACGGGCTCTGGAAAGCGTCGGCCTGGACCAGCAGCCACTCGTACTGCTTCGACTTGTTGTCGCGCTCGCTGGAACGGTACTCGCCGGTCAGGCGGAGCCGGCGGTTGGGACGCGCGCTCAGCCGCAGGTTGGCATGCGTGGTGTCGGCCTGGCCGTCATACTCGGCCACCGGCAGCGGTTGCGCCGGGATGGCCGGGTTGATCGTGTACGGCAGCAGCGAATCCGTGTTCTCCATCCTGCCGCGGGCATAACTCGCGTTCAGCGTGGTGTCCCAGGTGTCGAAACGATAGCCGCCCGAAATCATGCCCTGGTGGTACAGGTTGTCCGGCGCCATCGCCATGCGTCCGCGGTCGGGGCCGTTGAAAGGATTCTCCCAGGTCAGGGAGGTGTCCTGGTTGCTGAAGAAAGACCCGTAGTAACCGACCCGGAGATTCCAGTTGGCGCCTGAGTAAACCAGGGCAGCGTCGACCCGGTCGGTCTGGTAATCCAGCGGTTTCACGAGATCGGCCGCAGTGCCGATAAAGCTGCCCCAGGTGAGGCCGCTGCCTTGCTTGGTCTGGGTGCTTGCCTCGAGCTCATAGCGCAGCTGCTCGGACTGCACGAATTCGAAACCCAGCCCGAGGGTCTTGCGGTCCCAGCCGAGCTCGAAACCGCGCAGGCTTGCGTCGAGGGCTGCAAGGTCGGACGTGAAATTCCCCCGGACCCAGGAAGATGGCAGCGTCAATTGGCGGCTCCCGATCCCGTTGAAAACGGTCTCGACCGAGTCATCCAGCCGCCGGGGAATCTCGTCCCAGGACAGGTCGACCATCCAGCGGCCGCGGTGCCCGGCTTCGACGGCCAGCATGCGCGAATCGAGCCCGAGATCCCTGGCCAGCACCGACACGGTGTAGCCGCCGTCAGCCCGATAGAGTAGATCGGCGTCCGCGTTCAGGTAGGCGCCGCTCTCGTCGAGCCCGGTGTAGTCGCCAAAGCGTGCGGAATCGTCGGACACGTTGAGTGCCGAGGCACCGGCCTCTCCTTCCAGACCCTTGGCCGGGAAGGGACACCGCTTGCATTCCCAGTTCTCGAAGTCTGGCATTTCCTGGGCGAAGGCGGTCGGGCCGTGCAGGGCCACCGTGCCGAGCAGAGTCGCCACGGCGAGCTTCAGATGGGTCATTCCTTTCATCTCTCGCGTCTCCTGCATCGATCAGCGCATCAGCGCCTTGCCGGACGGATGATTCGATCCGTGCACCTGGGAATGGCAGCTGAGGCAGTTGCCTCCCAGGAGGAACGCTGATGCGGAACCGCCCGCAAGGTCGTCGCTGCCATAGGGCACGGAGGGATGGCCCGCCGGCGTGTGGCAGGACTGGCACAACATGGGCGGACGCCGCGTAAGCATCGACGGATGCACCGCGCCATGGGGGTCATGGCAGTTGCTGCAGTCCTCGACGACCGGAGCATGTTCCCAAACCATCGGGCCGCGCTGTTCAGCGTGGCATTCGAAGCACGTCTCGTTCAGGTTCGAGCGGATCAGCAGCCCCTCGGCATCGCTCCCGTGCGGCTTGTGACAATCCGTGCAGCTCACCTGGCCCTGTCGCACGGGATGGGCGGAGGGCTTGAGGAAGTGCGCCTCGACGTTAGCGTGGCAGGCATAACAGGCCTCGGCTTCGGTCCGCTTGTCGAGCACCGGATCCCGCGGCTTGTGCGAGTTGTGACAATCGGCGCAGGCCACGGTGTTGATGTCATGGACACTGCCCGCCCACTGCTCGCCCACATGCCCCTCATGACACTGCAGGCACATCGCGTTCTGCTGCGGGATCGGTGTCTTGGCTGCCGAGCCGAAGTTGATGATCGGCGGGCGTGGATCGCCCCGCTTGACCCGCCCGGCATGTGCCCCGCCGGGCCCGTGGCAGGCCTCACATTGCAGCTGCTTTTCGCCGAAGGGCGAGCGCGGGTCATAGGGATTGCCGTGCGGCGTCTCGAAGATTCCCATGATCGGAACCTTCCAGCGGCGGTGACAGCCGACGCAACTGTCGGCGCCGCGGCTGCTGTACGGGACGGCTTCTTCTTCCTGGGCCTGCGCTTCGGCCGGGACGCCGCAGAGGGCGCCGACAGCCAGCAGTGCCAGTGACATTAGGATGGTTCTGAGGAGCATTTCTTCTTCCTTCCCGCTGGCCTAGCGCAGCCCGTGCGCCTTCTCGACGTCGGAGATCTTGCCGGGGCCGTGACAGACGCCGCAGTTCTCGATGAACGAGGAGACGGCCTGTGACTCGAGAGTTTCCTTGGTCACGCTGGTATCGGTCGCTGACGGCAGGTAACCGCCGTTCTGCAAGATGTGCAGCCGCGTCAGATTCGCAATCGAGTCCGGCGCTCCCTGGTGACACGACCAGCAGGCCGCGGCCACGGGCGTGATGGCCACGTCGTCCCGCCAGTCGGAGCGGTCGGCGCCTGTGTTGATGGTCACCGAGCGGCTCTGCGCCCGCGACGGGTAATACGTGCCGTCCAGGTGACAGGCGTCGCAGTTGGTCACGCCCTGCGGATACGTGATGTCCCGATAGTCTTGCGGCCTGTTGCCAAAGCCGTAGACGACGTTCTGGCGCGCGTGGAGGGCATGGATCATGAAGCGCATGTCCACGCTCTCCTCGCCCTTGCCGTCCAGCGGCGATGGCGTTGCCCAGCTGAATCCCGCCCCGTCGCGCCGGCGGACATCTGTCGCATCCGGGTTGTGGCAGATCGCGCATAGCTGGATGTTGTCGACGCGATTGTCGCCGTGAAAGGACACGGACTCATGGCAGGCGTTGCAGCTGTCGAGCGAGACGATCTCGCGCCGAGGCTCGCCGGCGAAGAGCACCGCGCCCTTGACCGGGATGCGGGTGAGCGCGCCAGTGGACGGCACCGGCACCACCGGGTGTCCTTCGAGCGCCACCGCGATGCCACCGGTCGCTGCGCCCGGCAGGGGCTCAGGCGCCGTCACGGTGTAGCTGCCGTCGTCATTGCGGACAGCGTTTTCCTGCAGAAAATCGATTCCGAGCGATACCGGCTGAGCCGGGGCGCCGGTGTCCACCGTGGCGCTGCCGCTGCCCTCGTTGGAGTAATCCGACGTGTTCCAGGCGATATCCACGGTCAGGCTCGACCGGTCCTGGTTGAAAGCCTCATCCGCCTTGATGTCGTAGCGCGTGCCGTTGGCAGGATTGCTGACGGCAAACGTAATGACGGGCTGCGCACCGGCGACCGCGCTCGCGACGGCGAGGACCTCGTACTCGAAACGCTCGCGGCCAATCAGAGTGGCTTCCTTCACGCCCTTGAGATGGTTCTCCTCGTTGCCGCCTGCCGTGCTGCCAGGCGCATGACAGCTGACACAGGTACCCTCGGCGGCCGGCCCGAAGTCATGCTCGTAGACATACAACGACTGGCCGGTCACGGGATCCGCCCCGGACTTGGCCAGGCCGTCCACGTGGCAGCCGGCGCAGGCCGGGGTGTTGGCCGCGCCCTTCCAGTTGTCACCCTCCGGGGACGCAGCGCTGGCCGCGTGGCAGTTCTCGCAGAACAGCGGCGACTGCGGATAGGTGACGTCCGAGTAGTCATGCGGGGTTCCGCCGAACCCGTAGACGATATAAGGCTCCGTGCGTTCCTGGCCGAGATGAATGGCGTGCGTCATATAGGCCATGTCGACCGATTCGCCCGAGTCCGGGTCGATGCTGCCGGGATTGTGGCAGGTGACGCAGTACTCGACGGTCACGCGCGGCCCGCCGTGAATCTCGAGGCGCTCATGACAATTGCTGCAGTTTTCGTTGGCAGCGATGGTGCGCGCCAGCGGCACCGCGGCGCCGGTTGCCGGGATGAAATCGAACACCGGGTTGTCCGGGAAGACCTGGTTGCCGGGCGCCTGCATCCGCAGCTCGAAGCCCACCCGGTGGACCTCAGCGGGCTCGTAGCTGACGGCCAGCGGGCTCGTCACGTTGGCCAGGTCGGTGGCGAAGGTGTAGCGGTAAGCCCCCTCGCCGAGTTCCTCCAGCACCCCGTTCCTGCCGGACTCGGTCGTGGCCTGGACGGCCTGGGCCAGCACCTGCGGGCCGGCCGGCGTCGGTGTCTGGATGCGATTGATGTAGCTCTGCCACTGCGGCGCCTGGCCGTTGCCCGGGGAGTACAGCTTGGCGAGCGTGAAGCTGATGACACCTGGATCGAGTTCCAGGACGGCGTCGCCGGACTGGGTCTTCAGCGTGAACTCGATCACCGGGGTGCCGTTCACTGCAGCGCTGGTGATATCGGCGACGATGCGACCGATGAGCTGGACCTCGCGGGCGCTGAGCCCGCTGCCGTCTCCCAGCACGATATCGCCGCTCGATTCCGGCGGGCTTTCGCCCCCGGGAGGAGCTGTGGCGCCCGGATTGCCGGATGCGCCGGCCGGCCCGGCGGGGCCGTCGTCGCCGTCGCAACCCGCCAGTGCGAGGGAGATCAACCCAAGCGCCAGCAATGACTTGAGCCCAAGAAAGTGTCCGGAATTCACGGTCATGTGCCTACCCTGTACCCTGCGTGCGGCCGTGGCAGCCGGCGTGGCGCCCACGGGCCGGGAACTCGCTCTATTTACAGCGCTCATTTCACGGGAGAACACCCCTGCCAAGAATCAGGACTTATACCTAAGCTTCGGAAAATTAAGCATTCCGGGTGGTCGCCGAGTCGGCAGCGGCGCCGTTGCTCTGAGCGCGCGACGGGGCCGCGGCACGCCATTGCGGCGCGCTCGCAGGGGCATTGGCGAATTTACGAGAGGCGTTGCGCGGCAGGGGCGACCTCGCCCGCTCGCTGCTAGTCGGCGATGGCGCGCAACCGGCGGCGAAACTCCGGGCCAAGTTCCGGATGTCTCAGGCCGTAGTGCACGGTTGCCTCGAGGTAGCCCATCTTGCTGCCACAATCGAAGCGGAGGCCCTCGAACTCGTGCCCGAAGACCGGCTCGTCCGCGAGCAGTCGCGCGATTGCGTCCGTCAACTGGATCTCTCCGCCTGCCCCGGTGCCTGTCTCGGCCAGCAGATCAAAGATCCGGGGCGTGAGGATGTAGCGGCCCACCACGGCCAGGTTGGAGGGCGCATCTTCCGGCTTCGGTTTCTCGACGATCCCGCGTAACCGCCGGAGCCCCTCGCCAGCAGGTTCACCATCAATGATGCCGTACTGGCGGGTCTGGTCGGCCGGCACCTCCTCGACTCCCAGCACGCTACCCCCCTCGCGCTCGAATACCCGGGCCATCTGGCCGAGGCACGACTCGTCGGCATCGATGAGGTCGTCGGCGAGATGCACGAAAAAGGGCTGGTTCCCCACCACCGGCCGGGCGCACAGCACGGCATGGCCGAGGCCCAGCGGCTCACCCTGGCGGACATAGATGCAATTGACGTGCGGCGGAACCGTGTTCCTGACAATCTCCAGGAGATCATCCTTGTCCTTGCTGGCCAGCAGCAGCTCGAGCTCCGGATCGACGTCAAAGTGGTCTTCGATCGCCCGCTTGTTGCGACCGGTAATGAAAACCAGGTTGGTGGCGCCTGCGGCGATTGCCTCCTCGACCGCATACTGGATCAAAGGCTTGTCCACGACCGGCAGCATTTCCTTCGGACTGGCCTTGGTAGCCGGGAGAAAGCGGGTGCCCTTGCCCGCAACAGGGAAAACGGCGTATCGGATCTGCGCGCTCAAGGGAGGCCTCCTGCAACCAATGCTCCTAAAAACCGGGCGCATGCTTGCACAGGACCGGACGACGCGCAATGAACCGGGTGGCAGTTTTTCAGCCTGCCACCCGGTCGCGATGCCTACTCTGGCTGCTCGGGTTTCGAAACGGTAATCAACTCGCGATTATCGTCGAGGACGCGCTCGCCGATTCCCTTCACGAGCATCAGGTCATCGGCAGACCTGAACGGCCCGTTGGTCTCGCGCCAGGCGATGATCGCCTCGGCGCGGGCCGGACCAATGCCCTTGAGCTCGCGGGCGAGCGTTTCGGCGTCTGCCGTGTTGATGTCGATCGTGCCGCCCCAGGCCAGCATGGGCAACAGCGCCAGGACAGCAAGCAGGTTTCTTGCATGACGAAACATCGGTATTCCCTCCTTGGTTGTAGTTGCGGCCATCGCGGCCGCAGACCACATGCTCGCGCGCCGTCGGGACCTGCGGGAGAGGGAGAATTCAGCGCTTTTGAGCGGATTCGCGCGGCACGGCGCGCGGGTCGAGCATGGCCTCGAAACGGAACGTCGTCACCGGGCGCGTCGCGCCCCATGTGCGGCAGCTGGGGCACTGCCAGTAGAGGACATTGCCGGAGAACCCGCAGACATTACAGCGATATCGGGGGCTGGCCCGCGCGATGCGCTGCATCGCGCGAGTGATACGCCGG
>JASFEC010000073.1:0-9605 GCA_050125045.1 Gammaproteobacteria bacterium
CGCCATCTCCTTGCGCACCTCGTCGGTCGGGCGCTTGCCGCTGGGCAGCAGGGTCGGGCCGTCGACATGCAGCACGTTAACGTCGACGTATTCGTGGTTGACGCAGAGCAGGCCGTGCCCGTTGGGGTCGTCGTCCATGGGGAAGTAGTGCATGCCGTCGTGGTGCGAGCCGACCTGCTGCTCCTGCTCGGCGCCGCTGTTGCCGTTGGCCCCGTCATAGGCGGGCAGGGTGCCGGTGATCGGCGTGCCCCAGGGAATCAGCGCCTGGGCCTTGTAGCCGTAGGGCAGGGTGGCGGCGTCGGCGCGGGTGACCGGGATAGCGTCGAAGCCCAGCGTCGGGTTCAGGCCGAAAGGCGGGCGGCCCTTGGCCTGGGGCGGCAGGGCCTTGGGGCGGGCGTGGGCCAGGGCGCTGGTGCCCATGATGCCGGCCACGGCGGCCGTCAGGGTGCCGCCCAGCACCTGGCGGCGCGACATGCGCTTCTCCAGAACGCTGGAGAAATCGGTGTTGGCAGAATGGTTGCTGAGGGGCTCGTCGCCGGCGTCCTCAGGAACCTCGAAGGGGACTCTCTCGCTCATTGGTGGGGTGCCTCGTGGTTGGCTCGTTGTCGGGGGGGAACGAGCACCCGAGGCTAGGCCCCGATCGTTAAAAATCGGTGGCGAATCTATGACAACATTTGCCGGCCGCTGTATCGCTGCACCGCCGTGCAGCGAGAGAGTTCGGCGGGGACCGTCCTAGCTGAACTGCACCCGGTCCTTCAGTTCTTCCAGGGCGAGGCCCGGTGCCGTAAGCGCGTTCTCATCCGGGCCGCCGCCGACCACCACGCCGATGCCCGCCACGGGCGGCAGGGTGTCGAGGCGGAAGCGCCCCGGCTGGGGTTGCGAGCGGATGAAGCATTCCTCGTCGAAGAACAGCCGGTCGTCGCTGCGGGCGATCTCGTCGGAGTCGATGGTGTCGTAGCCGACGACGGCGCGGATGGCGTCGAGCGACTGCTCGATCTCGACCTGCTCGATGGTCTGCTTGAAGGGGTCGATGACGTAGGCATGCATGGCGGAAGTCCTGTTCGGGCGCGCAACGCGGCGCAGTCTAACTCAACCCCGGCGCGGGCACGATCGGCGCGCGAATCCCAGTTCCTGGCGTTGACGAAAGGCTCCAGGTCGAAACGGGCCGCCGGGGCGTTATGCTTCATGGCCCGGACGTGTTCGCCGCCTGTCCAGAATCGGATTGACCGCAAGGACCCCCAGCCATGAGCCATCGCGACCATCCCCTCTTCCAGCCCTTCGACCTTGGCCCCCTGCAGCTGCAGAACCGCATCGCGCTGGCGCCGCTGACCCGCAGCCGCGCGGAGGGCAACGTGCCGAACGCGCTGATGGCCGAGTACTACGGCCAGCGCAGCTCGGGCGGCCTGCTGATCACCGAGGGGACGTCGCCGTCGCGGAACGCCCTGGGCTACCCGCGCATTCCCGGCATATTTTCGCCGGCCCAGGTCGAGGGCTGGCGCGCCGTCGCGGCCGCAGCCCACGCTGGCGGAGCCAAGATCTTCATGCAGCTGATGCACACCGGCCGGATCGGCCATCCCCACAACCTGCCCGAGGGGGCACAGGTGCTGGCGCCCTCGGCCGTGGCGGCCGACGGCCAGATGTACACCGACGCAGCCGGCCTGCAGCCCCTGCCGGTCCCGGAAGCCATGACGGCCGAGGACCTCGCCGCCGCCCAGGCCGAGTTCCTGCAGGGCGCGGAAAACGCGATCGCGGCGGGCTGCGACGGCGTAGAGCTGCACGGGGCGAATGGCTACCTCCTCGAGCAGTTCTTCCGCCCGACGTCCAACCGGCGCGAGGACGAGTACGGCGGCGGCTTCGCCGGCCGTGCGCGGTTCATGCTGGAAGTCGCCCGGCGGACGGCCGGGGCCATCGGGGCGGAGCGCGTTGGCATCCGCCTCTCCCCCTTCGGCGTGTTCAACGACATGCCGCACTACGCCGGTATGGCCGAGGACTACATCGCGCTGGCCGGGGCGCTCGGCGAGCTCGGGCTCGCTTACCTGCACCTCGTCGACCACTCCGCGGTCGGCGCGCCGGAGGTGCCTGAGGAAGTGAAACTGGCGATGGCGGAGAAGTTCGGTGGGCCGATCATGCGTTGCGGCGGCTACACCGTCGAGCGGGCGATGGCCGACGTGGACGCGGGCAAGGCGGACCTCATTGCCGTCGGCCGCGATTTCCTCGCCAACCCCGACCTGCCGCGGCGCTGGCGCGAGGGCCTGGCGCTGAACACGCCGGACCCCGAGACCTTCTACACGCCGGGACCGGAGGGCTACACGGACTACCCCTTCGCCGACTGAGCCGCGCCGGCCCTCAGAGGAAGCGCACCAGCAGGAACAGGCCGATCATGGTGAAGCCGAGCGCGATCTTCGCGGCGGTGCCGAGGACCAGCCCGAGGGTGGCGCCCCAGCCGGCGCGGCCGGCCGCCACCAGGTCGCGCCGGTCGGCGAACTCGCCCACCACCGCGCCGATGAACGGTCCCAGCAACAGGCCGGCGAGGCCGAAGAAGATGCCGACCACGGCGCCGATGGCGGCGCCCACCACCGAGCGGGGCGAGGCGCCGTAGCGTTTCGCCCCGAAGGCGCCGGCAACGAAGTCCGCCAGCGAGGCCAGGGCCGCCAGCGCGCCGAGCGCGACAAGGGTCTTGGTGCCGACATGCACGAAGGCCTCGGCCCAGGCGGCGGCGAACAGCCCGGCGAACAGCATCAGCGGCCCCGGCAGGGCCGGCAGGATCAGCCCGGCGAGCCCGGCGACCACCATCACCACGGCAATGGTCCAGAGCAGCAGCGTCATGGCGCCATGATACCGGGCGTGGCTCCGCGGCGGGTGTTGTCGAGCGCGGACCGAGGCTTCACCCTAGCGGTCGGGCTGGAAGACTGAACCTGCGCCGTCGCGCGCGAGAGGAGTGGCCAGATGGACAAGCTTCGCTTCGAGAACCGCCACGGCATCGAGCTCACCGGCACGCTCGAGCTGCCGCCCGGTGGCGACTGGCGCGCCACGGTGGTGTTCGCGCACTGCTTCACCTGCTCGCGCAATATCCGGGCGGCGCGGGACGTCACCCGCGCCCTGGCCCGGGCGGGGTTCGTCGTGCTGCGCTTCGACTTCACCGGCCTCGGCGAGAGCGAGGGCGATTTCGCCGACACCAGCTTTTCCAGCAACCTCGACGACCTGGAGGATGCGGCCCGCTGGCTGGGCAAGCACTACGCGCCCCCGCAGCTGCTGGTCGGTCATTCTCTCGGCGGGACGGCCGTCCTCGCAGCCGCGGAGCGGCTCGACAGTGTCCGCGCCGTGGCGACCCTCGGCGCCCCCGCCACGCCGGAGCACGTCCTGCGGCAATTCGGCCCCGGCCTGGAGCGCATCGAGGAGGCGGGCAGCGCGGAGGTCGAGCTGGCCGGGCGCAGCTTCCGGGTGCGGCGGGACTTCATCGAGGACGCGCGTCGCCACCCCCTCGAGCAGCGCGTCGCCGGCCTGCGGCGCGCCCTGCTGGTGCTGCATTCCCCGGTGGATACCGTCGTCTCGGTCGACGAGGCGCAAAAGATCTTCGTCGCCGCGAAGCATCCGAAGAGCTTCGTCAGCCTGGACGACGCCGACCACCTGCTCTCGCGGGCGGAGGACTCGGCCTACGCGGGGAACGTGATCGCCACATGGGCGACGCGTTTCCTGGAGCTGGCGCAACCCGAGCCGGCCGCGGGCGCACGCGTGAGCGGGCTCACGGCGGAGGGGTTCCTGTGCAGCGTCCAGGCGGGGCGGCACGCGCTGGTGGCCGACGAGCCCGGCGACAAGGGCGGGAGCGAGGAGGGTCCGGATCCCTACCAGTTCCTTGCCGCAGCCCTCGGCAGTTGCACGGCCATGACGCTGAACATGTACGCCCGGCACAAGAAGCTGCCGGTGACGCGCGTGAGCTGCGAGGTCAGCCACCGGCGGGTGCACGCCGAGGACTGCGCGGACTGCGAGTCGACCGACGGCCACATACACGAACTCAGCCGCGTCATCGGCATCGAGGGCGAGCTGGAGCCGAAGCAGCGGGAGCGCATGCTCCAGATCGCCGACCGCTGCCCGGTGCACCGCACGCTGGAGGGCGAGATCAAGATCCGGTCGCGGCTGGCTGACTGAGGTCCGGTCCCCTCCGGCCGTGACGCCTCGCGCTGCCGGGACAGCGCGGCCGGATGGCCGCGCAGGACCGCTCAGTGGCTGTAGAGTTCGCAGGGCACCCCGGTGGCCAGCAGCAGCGCCCGCAGGTCCGAGACCGCCGTGGCGTTGCCGCCGAAGAAATTCTCGAGCAGGCCGAGCAGCGCGGCATCTTTCGCCTCCGCCGGCACCCGCAGCCAGTATTCCTGCTCGACCAGGCCCGTGGCCTGCTCGGCCGCCGGCACGTCTTCCTTCCCGACCAGCAGCAGGTCACCGTCGGGGGTGATTTGCGCCTCGATCGACACGCCGTTGCTCTCGGTTTTGCGGACGAGTTCCACCCGGTTGTTCATGCTGCCGCTCCCTGCCTGGCATCGAGATACGAGTATCGCGGGGTACCGGCCCGGGGACGAGCCGGCTCAGAGTGGGAATTATGGCCCAAATATGACCCGAAATGGAGGCGGGCCGGGCAGCTGCCAGGCGGGGGCCGCATCGAACGGCGGCGCCGCGACGAAGTAACATGCCGACCATGTTTGCCTTCAGCCACAGTTACCAGGAGCTGCCCGAGCGCTGCTACGCGCGACTGGAGCCCGTGCCCGTGGCGGCGCCGCGGCTGCTGGCTTTCAACCACGCCCTTGCAGCGGAGCTCGGGGCCGAGGCAGCGGCCGATGAGGACCGGCTGGCGCGCTGGTTCGGCGGCAATGAGCTGCCGGACGGCGCGGCGCCCGTGGCGCTGGCCTATGCCGGCCACCAGTTCGGCCATTTCGTGCCGCAGCTGGGCGACGGCCGTGCGCTGCTGCTGGGCGAGGTGGCCGACGCGGCCGGGAGGCGCCGGGACGTGCAGCTCAAGGGCTCGGGCATCACGCCGTTCTCGCGGGGCGGCGACGGGCGGGCGGCGCTGGCCCCGGTGCTGCGCGAGTACCTGCTCAGCGAGGCGATGCATGCGCTGGGTATCCCGACCACCCGGGCGCTGGCGGCGGTCCTCACCGGCGAACCGGTGTTTCGGGAGACCGCCCTGCCGGGCGCCGTGTTCACCCGCGTGGCCGCCAGCCATATCCGGGTGGGCACCTTCGAGTTCTTCGCTGCGCGCGAAGATGTCGAGGCGCTGCGCGCCCTCGCCGATCACGCCATCGCGCGGCACTACCCGGCGGCGGCCGCGGCGGAGGCGCCGTATGTCGCCCTGCTCGAGGCGGTGGTCGAGGCGCACGCGGCGCTGGTGGCCCGCTGGCTGGGCGTCGGCTTCATCCACGGCGTGATGAACACCGACAACACGGCGATCTCCGGCGAGACCATCGACTACGGGCCCTGCGCCTTCATGGACGCCTATGATCCCGGGACGGTGTTCAGCTCCATCGACCGGCACGGCCGCTACGCCTACGCCAACCAGCCGCCCATCGCGCAATGGAACCTGGCGCGGCTGGCCGAGGCCCTCCTGCCCCTGGTCGACGACACGCCGGCGGCTGCAGCGGAGCGGGTGACACCGGTGGTACGGGATTTTTTCCCGCGCTTTGAGCGGCACCGGCTGGCCGAGATGCGGTCGAAGCTGGGCCTGGCGACGGCGGAGGCGGGCGACGCGGCCCTGGCGCAATCCTTGCTGGACGGTATGCAGGCGGCCGGGCTCGACTTCACGCGGACGTTCCGGCGGCTGGCCGGCGTGGCGGCCGGCGAAGAGGTTGCGGGCCTCGAGCCGCTCGGACCATGGCTGGCCGAGTGGCGCGCGCGGCTCGAGCGCGATCCGCAGGCGCCGGCGGAGCGGGCGGCGGCGATGCGGCAAGTGAGCCCGGCAGTGATCGCGCGGAACCATCGCGTCGAGGAGGCCCTGGCCGCCGCCGTGGAGCGCGAAGACTTCGGCCCCTTCGAGCGCTTGCGGGCGATGCTCGCCCGGCCGTTCGAGACGGATGAGGACGCCGAGGAATTCCTGGCGCCGCCGGCCGCGCCCGATCCGCATTACCGCACTTTCTGCGGCACCTGAGCCCCGCCCCGGAGTTCCCCGAAAAAGCGGTGTCCCCTCTCGTGCAAGGCCCCTCAAGGGGCCTTTTTTCGTAGTACGATGCTTTCAAATCAATGAATTGTGTCGGTCCAATCCGATGAATGGGTTTGGGAAGTCGTTGCTGGGGAGTTTCCGGGACCTGCTCCCGATCCTCGCAGTGATCGGCTTCTTCCAGGCCCTGGTGCTGCAGCAGCCCCTGGCCAACGTCGGCGGCATCCTCTTCGGGCTGGTCCTGGTCGTCGTCGGCCTGACGCTCTTCGTCTACGGCCTCGAGCTCGGCCTGTTCCCCATCGGCGATTCCATGGCCCATGCCTTTGCCCGCAAGGGCAGCCTCGCGTGGCTGCTGACCTTCGCCTTCGCCCTCGGCTTCGCCACCACCATTGCCGAGCCTGCCCTGATCGCCGTGGCCAACGAGGCCGCCGGCATGGCGGCGGCGGAGGGCCGGATCGCCGGCACCGACCATGCCCTCAGCGCCTATGCCGTCGGGCTCCGCGTGGTCGTCGCGCTCGCCGTGGGCACTGCCATCGTGCTCGGCGTGATCCGCATCCTGAAGGGCTGGCCGCTGCATTACCTCATCATCGGCGGCTACGTCCTGGTGATGTCCATCACCGGCTTCGCGCCGCCCGAGATGATCGGCATTGCCTACGACTCCGGCGGCGTCACGACCTCGACCATCACGGTGCCGCTGGTGACCGCGCTGGGCGTGGGCCTGGCGTCCTCGATCAAGGGCCGGAACCCGGCCATCGACGGGTTCGGCCTGATCGCCTTCGCATCGCTGGTGCCGATCATCTTCGTCCTGGTCTACGGCATGGTGGTGGGCTGAATGGAGATCCTCGGCACGCTGTTCTCGGTGCTCGGCGCGACGCTCAAGGACGTGGCGCCCATCGTCGCCGTGATTTTCGGCTTCCAGTACCTGGTGATCCGTCGCGCGATTCCGCACATGGCGCGCTTCATGACCGGCCTGCTGTGCGTGATCCTCGGGCTGACGTTCTTCCTCGTCGGGCTGGACCTGGCGCTGTTCCCGCTGGGCCGGGCCATGGCAGAGCAGCTGACCCACAACGAGTTCGTCTACGGGCTCGACGCGACGGCCGCCGCGATCACCTATCACTGGAGCCACTACTACTGGGTCTACCTGTTTGCGCTGGCCATCGGCTTCAGCGCGGTGCTGGTGGAGCCGGCAGTGCTGGCGGTGGCGCTCAAGGCCAACGAGGTGTCCGGCGGCGCCATCGACGTCACCGGGCTGCGCCTGGCGATCGCCATCGGCGTGGGCGTCGGCATCACCCTGGGCGCCTTTCGCATCATCACCGGCGGCTCCCTGCTTTTCTTCATCATGGGTGCTTATGCCGTCGTGCTGGTGCAGACGCATTTCGCGCCCCGGCAGATGATCCCCATTGCCTATGACTCCGGGGGGGTCTCCACTTCGACGGTGACGGTCCCGCTCGTCGCGGCCCTGGGCCTCGGCCTCGCCTCGAGCATCCCGGGCCGCAGCCCGCTGCTCGACGGCTTCGGGTTGATCGCCTTCGCCGTCCTGTTCCCGATCATTTCCGTACTCACCTATGCCCAGCTTGCGCAGGCCCGGGAGCGGCGGGCCGCCGGCCGCAAGCCCGAGGACTGAGAGGAGAAACGACCATGCATTTCAAGCTGATCATCGCCCTGACCGAGGATGACAAGACCGACAAGGTCCTCGCAGCAGCCCGCGAGGCGGGCGCCACCGGCGCGACCGTGATCAACCACGCCCGCGGCGAGGGCCTCGAGGTGAAGAAGACTTTCCTCGGGCTGTCGCTGGAGGCGCAGCGCGACGTGCTGCTGTTCCTCGTCGAGGAGCGGCTGTCACGCCATATCCTGGAGACCATCAGCGCAGTGGGCGAATTCGACACGACCCCCGGCACCGGCATCGCCTTCCAGATCAACGTGGAGGATGCGGTCGGCGTGAAGCACCAGATGGAGACATTGTTGGACACCACGAAGGAACTCTGAACATGAGCGAGATAACGAAAAAAAGCGCGATCCGGGTGCAGGACGTGATGTTCCGGCGCTTCGAGGTCATCGACGGCTTCAGCACCGTGGCGGACGCCATCAGGCGGATGCGAGACACCCGCAGCAAGGCCCTGTTCGTGGCACGGCGCGATCCCGACGACGAGTGGGGCATCCTGCTGCTGTCGGACATCGCCAAGAAGGTGCTGGCCAAGGACCGCTCGCCCGAGCGGGTGAACGTCTACGAGATCATGACCAAGCCGGTGCTCGGGGTGCCGCCGGAGATGGACATCCGTTATTGCGTGCGGCTGTTCGAGCAGTTCGGGATTTCGTTCGCGCCGGTGATGCAGGGGCGGGAGATCATCGGCACGGTGCGCTATGCGGACATGGTGCTGAACGGCATGTGCCGGGAGACATGAAGACCCTCAGGGCTGGTCGATGTGCGCCTGCTCGGCCATCGCCAGCACGTCGGCGACGATGTCGTTCATGGTGATGATGCCGGCCAGCTCGTCCCCGTCCAGCACCAGGATCCGCTGCACCAGCTGGTCGACCATCAGGCGGGCCACGTACTTCACCGCCATCCCCGGCGGCACCGAGATGACGGGCTTGGTGCAGACGTCGTAGACGTTGATCAGGTCGATGTCGCCTTCCTCGGCGACGATGGTGCGCAGGATGGTGGCATAGGTGATGATCCCGAAGGCGTCCTCGGTATTGCGACGCTCCACGACCAGCGACTTCACCTTGCGGCGGCGCATGATGTCCATGGCCTCGCGCAGCGTCGCCAGCGGCGATACCGTCACGACTTCCGTCTGCATGATTTCCCTGGCCAGCATCGCGGTCCCCTCCCGTCTCAGATTTCTTCGCGGATCTGCTCCGCGAAGCTCGCCACCTGGCGCATGTCGATGCCGGCGATGTGTTCCAGCGGCAGCGTGAAGACGACCCCCTTGGATTCCGTCTTGAGCTCAAGATCCTCGGTGAGGCGCTTCATGACCGTCACCGAGAGCTTGCGCTCCAGGATGCACACCAGCGCCACCTGGCTGCCCTGGTAGCTCAGGCCGAAGAAGGTCTTGCGCTCCTCTGCCCCGATGCCGCGGCCGTTCAGGAGGGTCATGCCGCCGGCACCGGCGGCCTTGGCGCTGTCGATGGCCTTTTCCTCGAGCTCGTCGGCGACGATCGCCACCAGCACTGAGAACTTCATCTGCTGCTCCTGCGCAGGACGAGACTCAATTGTCGTACATGTTGACGAACAGCAACACCAGCCCCAGCTGCATCGTGTACTGGAAGGCGCCCGTCAGCGAGGCGCTGCCGAGCTGCGTCTGCCACATCTGGAAGCCCGCGCCCCCGAGCGTGGTGAACAGTCCGAACCACACCACGACGCCGAGGCCCAGGCCTGTCAGCGCCCAGGTCTTGGCGGCGTTGAATTCGGCTGGGGCGTCCCGGCGCGCGGCCCAAAGGTCCCAAGCGCCCTTGGCCGCGACGATCC
>JASFEC010000074.1:0-9481 GCA_050125045.1 Gammaproteobacteria bacterium
CATGATGTGGGCCGTATTGGCGCTGAAGGCGGCGTCGACCGGCCCCAGCTCCGGCCACGAGCCGGTCACATCCAGGGCGAGCGGACCCTCCAGGTTGGTCGCCCCGCTCGCCGCCAGCCAGGCCGCGATGCCGGCATGATTGCCGGGCAGGTCGGTCGCCACCCAGGTCAGTTGCGGCAGCCGCGGCGCAATCCAGGCCGCGTGCTGGCCGGTGCCGCTGCCGATCTCCACGACGCGCCGGCAATCAGCCACCAGCGGGCGGAGGGCTTCCAGGATGGGCTCGCGGTTGCGCTCGCAGGCCGGCGAGCAAGGCAGGGCGTTCATGGCAGGCGGAACAGCCGCTCCCGGTAGTGGCGGAGCTCTTCGATGGAATCGCGGATGTCCTGCAGCGCGAGGTGGCTCGACTGCTTACGGAACCCGTCCGCCACCTCCGGCGCCCACCGCCTGGCCAGCTCCTTGAGGGTGCTGACGTCAAGGTTGCGGTAATGGAAGAAGCGCTCCAGCTCAGGCATCCACCGCGCCAGGAAACGCCGGTCCTGGCAGATGCTGTTGCCGCACATCGGTGACACCCCCGGCTCCGCGTAGCGGGACAGGAACGTGAGGGTCGCCAGTTCGGCATCGCGCTCGCTGGCGCTGCTGCGCCGCACGCGCTCCACCAGCCCCGAGCCTCCATGCTGCCGGGTGTTCCATTCGTCCATGCCGGCGAGCGTGTCGTCCTCCTGGTGCACGGCGATCACCGGCCCTTCGGCAAGCACGTTGAGTTGCTTGTCCGTAACCACGGTGGCAATCTCGATCACCCGGTCGCGACCAGGGTCCAGGCCCGTCATCTCGAGGTCGATCCAGATCAGGTTGTCGGCATCTTTCATGGCTTCGCCAGGAGCTCCCTTGCAATCGCAGGATTCTAGCAGAGGCGCTGCCGCCGACCCGGCAGTGGACAGCGTGGAGGGGCGCGTGGTCGCCGCCTACGGGCAGCGCCTGCTGGTCGAAGACGAGGACGGCGGACGCCACGCCGCCTTTGTCGCGCGCCGCGGACTGCGACTGGTCTGTGGCGACCGGGTCCGCTGGCATGCCGGGAGCGGGGAAGACCGGGCGGTCGTCGAGCGCCTCCCGCGCCACTCTGAGCTGCGCCGGCCCGACTCGCGCGGGCGCAGCGAAGTGCTTGCCGCCAACATTTCGCAGCTCGTGGTCGTATGCGCGCCCCGCCCCGTTCCCGACCCCTTCATCGTCGATCGCTACCTCGCCGCCGCCGAAGTCATGGATGCCACCGCGGCCATCGTCGCCAACAAGACCGACCTGGGGGAAGATCTGCCGGCCGGCATGCTCGAGGAGTACGCGGAGCTCGGCTATCCGGTAGTGCGAGCCAGCGCGACCAGCGGCGCAGGGCTCGAAGCGCTCGCGAAACTGCTGGAGGCCCATTGCAGCATGCTCGTGGGCCAGTCCGGTGTCGGCAAGTCCTCGCTGCTCAATGCCCTGGTGCCGGGAATAGAGGCGGCGACGGCCCAGGTCTCGCGGGCCACCGGCGAAGGCAGGCACCGGACCACCGCCACCACGCTGTATCGCCTCGCCTGCGGAGGCGAGCTGCTCGATTCTCCGGGCGTGCGCGATTTCGCGCCCGCCCTGGATGATCCGCGCCTGGCCGCCGCGGGTTTCCGGGAAATCGTAGCGGTCGCCCAGGATTGCCGCTTCGCCAACTGCAGGCACATGCGCGAGCCGGGTTGCGCCGTGAAGGCGGCCGTCGAGGCAGGAAGGATTTCGGCCCGCCGCTACGAGAGCTACCGGCGCCTGCTGCGCCTGACCGAGGATCTGCAGCGCCGCGGCTAGAGCTTCTGCCGTCCGGCGAAGGCGTGTGAGAGGGTGCCGCTGTCGACGTACTCGAGTTCGCCGCCCACCGGCACACCGTGGGCGATCCGGCTGGCACCGATACCGCGGCGCGAGCACAGCTCCGCAATGTAGTGCGCGGTGGCCTCGCCTTCCACGGTGGGGTTGGTAGCGAGGATCACTTCCGTCACCCCGCCCTCGTCGAGAATGACCTCCAGGGCGTCGAGCCCGAGCTCGGCCGGGCCGATGCCGTCGAGCGGCGAGAGATGGCCCATCAGCACGAAATAGCGGCCGTTGTAACCGGAGCCGGCCTCAACCGCGACCACGTCGGCCGGGGTCTCGACCACGCACAGCAGCGCGGCATCCCGCGAAGGCGCGCGACAGATCTCGCACAGCTCGGCCTCGGTGAACATGCGGCAGCGCTGGCAGCGACCGATGTGTTCGACCGCCGCGGTGAGCGCGCCCGCCAGGGCCGACGCGCCGGCCCGATCTTTCTCCAGGAGATGGAAAGCCATGCGCTGCGCCGAGCGCGGTCCGACCCCGGGCAGACGGCGCAAGTTCTCGATCAGGTCCGCCAGGCGGGGGGGATAACGCATCGAGGCGTCAGAAAGGCAGCTTCATACCGGGCGGCAGGCCCATCCCGGAAGTCATCCCGGAGTACTTCTCCTGCACCGTCCGCTCGACCTTGCGCAGCGCGTCGTTCACCGCTGCCGCCACCAGGTCCTCGAGCATCTCCCGGTCGTCCCCCATGAGCTCCGGATCGATGGTGATCCCGCGGACCTCGTGCTTGCAGCTCATAGTGACCTTCACCATGCCGCCGCCGGCCTCGCCCGCGACCTCGATGGACTCGAGTTCGGCCTGGGCCCGCTTGAGGTTGTCCTGCATCTGCTGCGCCTGGCGCATCAGCTGTCCGATCTGGCCTTTCATCACTCTGGCTCCTCTGGTCTAGTTCTTCAGTCCGCCGGCCGGATGCTTTCGCCGTCCACCGCGGCATCGAATACCTTCTCGAGTTCTTTCAGCAGGGGGTCGCTGGCAATGGCCTGCTCCGCCTCGCGCTGCCGCTCCGCCGCGCGGCGGCGGTCACGGTCCGCCGGCGTCTCCTCGCCGGGCCGCGAGAAGTCCAGCTGCAGGCGCAACTCGGTGCCGAAGTAGCCGGCCAGCGCCTCCCGCAGCCGCTCCTGCTGGGCGGTCGTGGCGAGGATCTCGTGGACCTGGTCGATTTCCAGCCGGACCAGGCCGTCCTTGCGCCCGACGAGGCTGCAATGCCTCGCCAGCTGGCGCGTGGCGCCGGCCAGGCCCATGCGATCGATCATTTCCTCCCAAGACGCCTCGCCGGCCGGGCTGGCGGTCGGGGCCGGGGCTTCGACCCGGGCGCCAGCCTCCGCAGCCGGCGCCTTGGCCCGACGGGCCGGCGCTGCCCCTGCGCCGCGGGCCTTCTTGCTGCCCGCGGGAGCGGCGGCAGGCGCGTCGGTCCCGCCCTCCGCATAGCGGAAAGCCAGCATCCGCAGGAGCACCATCTCGCAACCGGCGCGAGGCGAAGGTGCCAGCGGGAGGTCGCGCCGCCCGGCCACCGCGACCTGGTACCAGAGCTGCAGATCCTCGGGGGCGGCCCGGTTGGCAAGCGGGCGGGCGCGCGGCGTCAGCCCGTCCTCGTCGTCCTCGAGATCGGGCACCGCCTGCAGCACGGCGGCGCGCTGCAGCAGCGCGGCCAGCGTGCCGAGCAGCTCGAAGTAGTCCGGCACTCGTTCATCGAGGGCGGCGACCTCCGCCAGCAGGCGCGGCGCGTCACCGTCCACCACCGCATCCAGCAGGCGCCCTGCGAACTCGCGGTCGACCGTGCCGAGCATGGCCGCGACCTCGGCCTCCGCGAGGCGGCCGCCGCCGTGCGACGCGGCCTGGTCCAGCAGGCTCAGCGCATCGCGCAGGCTGCCGTCGGCTGCGCGAGCCAGCAGGTCCAGTGCCGGGGCCTCGAAGTCCATGCCTTCCTGCTCGGCTACCAGCTTGAGCCGTTCGCGGATCATGGCCACCGGCAGGCGCTTGAGATTGAACTGCAGGCAGCGCGACAGGACGGTCATCGGCAGGTTCTGGGGATCGGTCGTGGCCAGCAGGAACTTCACATGCGGCGGCGGCTCTTCCAGCGTCTTCAACAGGGCGTTGAAGGAGTGCTTGGAGAGCATGTGGACCTCGTCGATGAGGTAGACCTTGTAGCGGCCTCGCGCCGGCGCGTACTGCACGTTGTCGAGCAGGTCGCGCGTGTCTTCGACCTTGGTGCGCGAGGCGGCGTCGACCTCTATCAGATCCACGAATCGACCCTCGTCGATGTCGCGGCAGGCGGAGCACTCGCCGCATGGGGTGGAGGAGACGCCCTGCTCGCAGTTCAGGGCCTTGGCGAGGATTCGCGCGATGGTCGTCTTGCCGACGCCGCGGGTGCCGGTGAACAGATAAGCATGGTGCAGCCGGTCGTTGTCCAGCGCATGCACGAGGGCGCGCAGCACGTGCTCCTGGCCCACCAGGTCGGCGAATGCGCGGGGACGCCACTTGCGGGCAAGCGCTTGGTAACTCATGGGCTCGGCGGCGCACCTGGTTCCGGAACGGGAAGGCCGAGAGTTTATCATCCCGGCCGCGGGAATCCGCGGGAGAGGTGGCGGCCCGCACCAGCCGCACCCCGGCGCCCGGCGTCGCCGCTACCGTTGCTCCCTTCCGGGCCTGGCGGGGTTCACGGCTGGCCGTCGCGAGGGGACCGGCACGGGCCACCATTGACGACCCCGGCGGTTGCCGGGGGCGCCTATGTTAACCGGAAAGCCCCCTTGTTGCCGGGCGTTCAGGTTCGGGATGATAGGGTTCAGGCATGGCATGAACCCGGAGTCCGCCATGAACACGACGACAGCCCGCCTCCTTCCCTTCGCCGTCCTGTGCGGCGTAGCCGTCCTGGCGTCCCCGGCCCGGGCACAGGAGTTCGTCGTCGAGCCCGTCGTCGACGAGCCGGCCCTCGCCGCGGAAACCGCCGTTTTCAGCCAGGCTGAACTGGACCAGCTGCTGGCGCCGGTCGCGCTCTACCCGGATGCCCTGTTGTCGCAGGTTCTCATCGCTGCCACCTATCCCCTGGAAATCGTGGAGGCCGCGCGGTGGTCGCGCGCGAACACTTCGCTCGAGGGCGAAGCGGCGGTGGCCGCCGTCGCGGAACGGGACTGGGACCCGAGCGTGAAGTATCTCGTGGCGTTTCCGGACCTGCTCGCCCGCATGGACGAGGACCTGGATTGGACCCAGCGCCTCGGCGAGGCCATGCTGCTGCAGGAGAGCGAGGTCATGGATTCCATCCAGTTCCTGCGCGCGAAGGCGGAAGATGCGGGCGCGCTCGAGGACAGCGAGCACGTACGCGTGGTCCGGGACGAGCGCACGATCATCATCGAGCCGGCCCGGGAACGCGTCGTCTACGTGCCCTACTACGACACGCGCGTCGTTTACGGGCCCTGGTGGCACCCGGCCTATCCGCCGATCTACTGGACCCGGCCGGCCTACTACAGCTATGCCTCGACCGGCATCTACTGGAGCTCCGGCATCCACATTTCCGCCGGCTTCTTCTTCACCGACTTCTACTGGCCCCATCGCAGCGTCGTGGTCGTGCGCCAGCCGCGCTACTACTACCCGCCGCCCCATCACTACCGGGCTCGGCACTACCATTACTACACTCCGGGGCACCGCTGGAAGCACAATCCGCACCATCGCCGCCACGTGAAATACGACCACCACGAGCTGCGCCAGCGCTATCCCAAGCACGTCAGACCGCCCAGCGCCGGCCATACCGGGCCACGTGACGAGCGGCGGGCGAACCAGCCACGCAACTATCGCGAGTTACAACGCTCGGCCGGCATCACCGGCGGCACGCAACGCTTGCGCGGGGCCGAGCCCGACGACCGGCTGCGCAACGACATCAGGCCAGGTTCCGGCAGCGCGCGGCAAACCGTGCCCGCGCCGCGGCGCGACCGCCAGTCTCGGGTCGAGGCACGGCTGCGCGCCGACCGGGCCGCCCGGCCAGAATCGCGGCAGCGAGTCGAACCCCGCCCGCGCACTGGGCCACCCGCACGGATCGAGACGCCGCAGCGCGCGGACCGGTCGGCGCGCAGCGTCACGCAGCAACGGACCGAACGATCAGCCCGAATCGAGACCCCGCGACGCGTTGACCGGCCGGCACGCATTACCCCGCAGCAAAGGTCGGGGCGACCGGCCCGGATCGAGACGCCGCAACACGCAGACCGGCCGGCGCGCATCCTGCAGCCCTCCCGGTCACGCCAGGCGGCGCCCGCACCGGCCCGGTCGCAGCCGGCCGCACCCGCCAGGTCGAACCGGGAGTCCCGTCCGGAAAGCCGCAGCCGCAGCTCAGCCGGCGGTTCGCGCGCGCCTGGCGGCAATCGCCGCCCCGCAACGCGCCGGGTCAACTAGCAGCTGACGGCCGGAGGGGCATGCCCCTCCGGCCACCGCCTCATTCAGCCGGCTGGAGGAACTCCGCCAGCCAGTCCTTCTTCTCCTGGTACCAGCGCAGCGAGTTGTTGGGTTTCAGGATCCAGTGATTTTCGTCCGGGTAGTAGACGAGCCGGCTGCGCACGCCGCGGTTCTGGAGAATGTTGAACAACTCGATGCCGTGGTTGAGCGGCACGCGATAATCCAGCTGCCCGTGGATCACCAGCGTCGGCGTCTCGAAGTTTGCCGCACCCATGTGCGGCGAGGACTTCTCGTAATGCCCGGGCTTCTCCCAGTATTCGCCATGCCGGCGCTGCGAGGCTCCGTAGTCGGCGGCATACTGGGTCAGCCAGTTGAACACCGCGGCGTGGGCCACGAGGGTCTTGAAGGGGTGGTCGCGCCCAAGCAGTATCGAGGCCAGGTAGCCGCCGTAGCTGCCGCCGCCGGCACCCATCCGGGCCGTATCGATCCAGGGCTGGTCAGCGAACCACTCCGCCGCCTTGATGGTGTCGATGTAAGGAAGCTCGGACTGGTAGGGATTGATCGAGTCGGTGAAGTCCTGGCCGAAGCCGCTGGAACCGTGGAAGTTGTGCCAGCCGGTGACGTAGCCCCAGCCCGAGAAGACCTGGGCATTCCACCGGAAGTGGAAGCTGTCGGTGATGCCGTTGTGCGGGCCGCCATGCAGCAGCAGGTACAGCGGGTACTTCTTCTCCGGATCGAAACCCGGCGGGTACACCACCCACATCTGCACGGGATCACCGTTGGCACCCTCGTAGGTCACGCTCTCGTAGCGGCCGAAATCCACCCCGGCCAGGATGTCGTCGTTGAACGTCGAAAGCTTGGTCACCGTGCCGCGGCGCGGGTCGACGCGCACCAGGGTCGGCGGCTCGACGAAGCTTTGGCGCAGAGCCACGAGCGTGCGCCCGTCCTGCGAGAGCTCGAGGTCGCGGAAGCTGTGTTCGCGGGTCAGCGGAGTGGGCTTGCCGCTGCGGATGTCGATGGCATAGATGCGGTTGTGGGCCGCATCGTCGATGGACGCGTAGACCTTCCGGCTGTCCGGCGCCCAGGTCGCGCCGCCGACCGTGCGGTCGAAATCTTCGGTGACCACGCGCTGCACATCGTCCTTGCGGTTGTGCAGCACGAGCCGGGCCCGGTCCGCATAGAAGCCGGGGGTCTGGCGCTGGGAGAAGGCCAGCCAGCGACCATCCGGGCTGTAGCTCGGAGCGAAATCCGGCGCCGGGTTGTACGGCGTCAGGTTGACTGCCTCGCCGCCGTCGGCCGGCAGTATGTAGACGTCGGGATTGGAGGCCGTCCCGGTCGTGTCCGAGTCAGCGACGATGGCAACCTGCTGGCCGTCCGGGGAGATGTCGTAGCTGCTCGTGCCGGCGCCGGTAATGGGCAGATGCACGCCTGATCCGGGCGTGATCGGCCTGGGCTCGCCACCGTCGATTGCGACCCGGTAGAGATGCGGCTTGCGCTCGCCATGCCAGCGGTCCCACCAGCGGATCGGCGCGCTGTCCCAAGCCTGGGCAGACACCTTGCTGTCCTTCTCGTCCTTCAGCCGCTGCTCCATCTCGGCCCAGTCAGCGGCGTCTTCCCAGACCTGGCTGACGAAGGCCAGCTCGGTCGAGTCGGGGAACCACATCGGGGCGCTGGCCCCGGTCGGCAGGGAAGTGACCGCGCGCGCCTCGCCGCCGCCCGTCGGGATCACGTAGAGCTGCGACTGGGTGTCTTCACCGCGCTTGGAAACGAAAGCGATATGGCGACCGTCGGGGCTCCAGGCCGGGCTGGAGTCACTGCCGCCATGCGTCGTGAGCTGGCGGGCGCCGCTGCCGTCGGTCGCGACCAGCCACAGGTTGGTGATGCCCTTGTCGTCCTCCATTTCGTAACGCGTCACGGTGACTACGACGTGCTCTCCGTCCGGTGACACCGCGGGGCTGGAGAGACGCTTGAGCTGCCATAAAGTCTCGGCATCCAGCGGCTTCAGTTCGCTCGCCTGAACCGGCAAGACGCCCGCCAGCAGTGCCAGCACTAGGACCAGAACGTGACGCATGGAAGATCTCCTCGGGAAGTCGACAGGAGCAGAACCTTACCGCGTCGCGATCATGCCGCCAAGAAAAAGGGGCGTGCAGGCCCGCTGCGGGACGGTCACCGCGCGCCGAAGCGCAGAATCATCTCGCTGAGCGCGTCGGTCTCGATCAGAAACCCGTCGTGGCCGGCCGGCGTATGCAGTACCTCGTAGTGCGCCCGCGGCAGCAGCTCGGCGAGCTCGCGCTGCTCCCGCGGCGGGTACAGCACATCCGAGTCCACGGAAACCACCAGCGCCGGCAGGTCGAGGCCGCCCAGGACCTGCGGGTATTCACCCCGCCCGCGCCCCAGGTCGTGAGTGTCCATGGCCTGGGTCAGCCGCACATAGGTGTTGGCATCGAAGCGTCGATGGAGTTTCTCCCCCTGGTAGTTGAGGTAGGAACTCGCGGCGAACTGGCCGTCCCAGGCCTGCTGCTTGCGGCCGAAGCGGCTCTCGAAGTTCTCCCAACTGCGGTAGCTGACCATCGCCATCATGCGCGCGACCGCGAGGCCGTGCCGGGGCGGCCGGTCCGGCGCATAGCGCCCGTCGTTCCAGTCCGGGTCAAGGAAGATAGCCCGGCGTTGTGCCTCGCCGATGGCGATGCACCACGCCGAGTGCCGGCCCGAGACGCCGATGGGCGCCATTGCCTCCACCCGGTCCGGAAACGTCGCCGCCCACTCCAGCACCTGCATGCCTCCCAGCGACGGCCCGAGCACCAGCCTGAGCCGGCCCACGCCCAGGTGATCCAGCAGCAGGGCCTGCAGCCGCACCATGTCCCGGATCGTGACCTCGGGAAACCGGCTGCCCCAGGGCTCGCCGTCCTCCGGGTGCGGCTGGTTTGGGCCGCTGCTGCCGTAGCAGCCGGCCAGCACGTTGCTGCAGATGACGAAATCGCGTTCCGGGTCGAGCGCCTTGCCCGGTCCGAACAACCCGCCCCACCAGACGTCCGCATCGGCAGAGCCCGTCAGGGCATGGCAAACCAGCACTGCATTGCCGCCGCCAGGCGCAAGCCTGCCCCAGGTGCGGTACGCCACCTGGACTTCGGGCAACACCGCCCCGCTCTCCAGCCGGAGGGGTTCGGCCGAACGCCAGAGCCGTGTATCGCGGCTCACCGCAGCGGCGGTGACCAGCCCCGCG
>JASFEC010000075.1:0-9408 GCA_050125045.1 Gammaproteobacteria bacterium
CGGCATCGTGGTGACCTTCGTGCCGATCCTGTTCGTGTTTTACCTGGCACTGGGCTTTCTCGAGGACACGGGTTACCAGAGCCGCATGGCCTATGTCATGGACCGCTTCATGCATGGCATCGGCCTGCATGGCAAGAGCTTCCTGCCCCTGTTTCTCGGCTTCGGCTGCAATGTGCCCGCGGTCATGGGGAGCCGGGTCATCGAGTCGCGCTCCGCGCGGCTGCTGACGATCATGCTGACCCCTTTCGTCCCCTGCAGCGCGCGGCTCGTGGTGCTGGCCTTCCTGGTGCCGCTGTTCTTCCCCGCGTTCCCCACCCTGGTGGCCTGGGGGCTGGTGGTCGGGAACCTGCTGGTGCTGGTGCTGATCGGCGTGCTGCTGGACCGCTTCGTGTTCCGGCGCGAGCGGCTGGCTTTCGTGATGGAGATGCCGCTCTATCACCTCCCCAATCCGCGCACGATCCTGATCTTCGCCGCGACCAATGTGTGGACCTTCATCAAGCGCGCCGCCACCATCATCGTGCTGGTTTCGATGGTCATCTGGGCGCTCGTGACGTATCCGGGCGCCGGCGTGAACGACAGCTACCTCGCCATGTTCGGCCGCTCGCTGGAGCCGGTCGGCAGCCTGCTCGGCCTGGACTGGCGGCTGATCGTCGCCACCCTGTCCTCCTTCGTCGCCAAGGAGAATTCCATCGCCGCGCTGGGCATCATCTTCGGCAGCGACGGTGCAAGCCTGGGCCAGACCCTCGCCATGGTCATCACCCCCGCTGCAGCGCTGTCATTCCTGGTGGTGAACATGCTCTTCGTGCCTTGTGTCGCCACGGTCGCGGCGATTCGGGCGGAGACGCAAAGCTGGCGCTGGACGCTCGTCAGCGCGGCGCTGATGCTCGCGGCAGCCCTGTTGTTCGGGCTCCTGGTCTACCGCGCGGCCTTGTTGCTGGGCCTCGGGGGAGGCGGTGCTTAAGCGCCTGCTCACCACCGTCGCCGAGGGACGCGTGGGCAACACGCAGGAGCTCGCGGCCGTGCTCGGCACCTCGCCCGCGATGGTCGAGGCCATGGTCACCGAACTGGAGCAGCGCGGCCTGCTGCAGCGCGTGGCGGAGTGCGGGGATGCCTGCGCTGGTTGCCCGGTAGAGGACGCCTGCGGGGCCGGGGTGAAGGGCAGCGCCTGGATGCTCACGGCCGCCGGCCGGCGCTGCGCGGGGCGCTGATGCGGGCGCAATGGCTCGCGCTCGTGTGCTGGGTGGTGCCGACGCTGGCCGTCGTGATCACCTACGCGATTTCCGCGTCCACCGGACAGGTGCCGACCTGCTTTCCATTCCTTGAGGGCTGTACTTCGATCAGCGGGGCCGCGCGGCGCGACCCGTCTATCCACGTCTTCCGAGCCATGATGCTGCCGACGGCCAGCGTGATCGCAGCGTACTGGGTCCTGGTGCGTGCCTGGCTGGCACAGCTCGGGGACCGTGGCGGCGGCCCTGACTGGATCACGGGGCTCGGCGTGGTGGGGGCGCTGTTCCTCGTCTTCTACGTGGTGTTCCTCGGCACCGAGGGCGCCGCTTACGAGTTCATGCGCCGCTATGGCGTGACCGTGTACTTCGCCTTCACGGCGCTGGCCCAGCTGCTGCTGGCCGCCCGGTTGCGGGGCCTGCCCGCGGCGAGCCGGGCGATGGTCGGGCCGGGGCTGATCCGCACCAAGGTCGCCTTCGGCGCGGCGATGCTGCTGTTCGGACTGGTGAACGTCCCGGCGAAGAATTTTTTCCCGGAGTTGCCCGTGGACAACATGGTGGCCTGGAATTTCGCCCTGCTGATGCACGGGTACTTCGGGCTTACCGCGATCGCGTGGCGGCGCGCCGGCTTCCGCGTCAGGGCAGGCTTTGCAGTAGGGCGGTGAGGTCGGGATCGGTCCCGGTGTCCACCGGGAGGCCGTAGCGCGTTTCCAGCGGGCCCTGTTCCCGGACCTGCGCCAGTTGCGCCTCGAGCACCTCCAGGCCGGCGTCCGAGGCATCGCCCGATCGGTCGGTGACGCGCTTGCGCAGAACGTCGGGCGGCGCTTCGCAGCGCAGGACGGTCGGGCGGGCCCCGGCATCGAGGCCGAGCTGCAGGAAGGCCTCGCGCCGCTCGCGCTCCAGGAAGGCTGCGTCCACCACGACACTCCAGCCCGCGGCCAGGGCAGTCCGGGTGATTTCGGCCAGGCGGGCATAGGTACGCTTGCTCGCCGCGGGATCGTACAGCCCGAGTCCGACCCCGGCTGCGCCGGATGCCTGTGGGTCGAGGCCGTGCAGGCGCTTCCGTTCGACGTCCGAGCGCACCACCACGCCGGGAAGTTGCGGGGCCAGGCGGCGCGCCAGGCGGCTCTTGCCGGAGCCCGAGTAGCCGTGCATGAGCAGCAGGCGCGGCGCGGCCGGCGCGGCATGGTCTGCAGCCAGCGCCACGTGCCGTGTCAGCTCGCGCTCCAGCGTCTCGATCTCATCCGCCGCGAGCTTGGCCTGGGACAGGCGGATGCCTGCGATCTTCGCGCGCACCAGGTGCCGGTAGACGAGGTACCAACGCAGCACGGGCAGACCGGCGAAGTCGCCGCCGGCCTGGAGCCAGGCGTTGTAGAAACACCAGCCCAGGTCGCGGCGGCCGCGAGCCTCGAGGTCCATCAGCAGGAAGGCGACCTCGCTCTGCACGTCGATCCACCGCAGCGCCGGGTCGAATTCGATGCCGTCGAAGGCCAAGATGCAGCCGTCCAGCATCACCAGATTGCCGAGATGAAGATCACCGTGTCCTTCGCGGACCTGGCCCGCGGCCAGGCGCTGGTCGAACACGGGCGCCAGCCGGCGGGCACCGGCCTGCGTCCAGTCTGCGAGCAGCGCGAGCCGTGCGGCGGTCTCGGGCGCGAGCGAGGTCTCCTCGAGCGCAGCGAAATTCGCCAGCGCCGGGCGCACGACGGCGGCCGCGCTGCCGAGTGCCTCTTCGCCAGCAGCGGGCGGCAGCCCTCGTTGGAAATCCGCGAGGTCCGCAGCGAAAGCCTCCAGCGCCTGCGGCCCGAGCTTGCCCGCGTCCAGCACGTGGTCCAGCCGCGCTGACTCCGGAAAGCGGCGCATCCGCACGGCGGGCTCGGCGCCATCGCGCCAGGGTCCGACGCGCCAGCCTTCGGGCGTGGGCGCTGCGCCGGCGAGGTCGAGATAGAGGTCCGGTGCCAGCCGGCGGTTCAGACGCAGTTCCTCGCGGCAGAAGTGCAGGCGCCGCGCCGGGTCGCGAAAATCGAGAAAGCCGAGGTCCAGCGGTTTCTTGAACTTGTAGGCATGCTCGCCGGCCAGGAAAACCCAGGAGATGTGGGTTTCCGCGACCTCGACCTGCGCGGCTTTGTCCGGCCAGGCCTCCGGCCGGCGCAGGTCGCGGATCATCTCGGGCTCAGTAGTGATAGCGCACCCTTACCCAGGCATTGCTGTTGTCTTCCAGCTGCCCGAAAAACGTGTGGTCTTCGCTCCCGCCGAACAGGTTGAGTCCCCCCGCGAACAGCCACTGGTCGTCCCGGCGCCAGGCGACGGACGGGCGGAGATAGTAGTCGCTCTCGGTCGGGGAGGCGAAGACGAATACCGAGGTGGTCAGCTTTTCCTGCATGGCGCGGTGGGTCACGCGCAGCGTCACGACCGTTCGCCAGCGCTCGCGCTCATGTTCCGGGTCAGGGGAGTTGGCCAGCAGCCGGTCGTGGTGCTGGATCCGCTCCGCATAGAACTGCGTGCCGGCATTGAGGTTGCGCACCAGTTCCTGCTCGTAACCGAGCAACAGCCGCAGCTCGGAGTTGGGCGTCGCCGGATCGTCCCCGTCCCGGTCGTCGCGCGAGTCGTACCAGGAGAACTCGGCGTTGAGCAGCCCCCTGTAGAAGGGGCGCCGCACGCTGGCCCCGAAGCTGCGCAGCCGCGGGAAGCGCGGCAGGCCCTCGGCGTCGACGCCGAGCGGCTGCTTCCACCGTCCCGCATAGCCATAGGCCGCATACTCGACCGCCTCGATGGTGCGGAACAACCGGATCGCCACTTCACCCGTGGAGGGCTCGTCCGCGCGTCGGGGCGGCTGGGGCGCGATGACCTCGCCGACCGCGGGGTTCCAGAACGCGAACCGCTCGCCGTAGAGATAGTTATCCGGCCGGAAGCGCGGCATCCACGCGACGTCGACGTTCACGACGTCGGTGAAGACGCTGAAACGGGCGGCGTCGGACGGCAGCTTCAGGTAATCCTCGTCGCGACCGGCGAAGAAGGAGATGAAGTCCTTGGGGAACAGGTCGTTGAGAAACAGCAGGTCGCCCGTGCCCCAGGTCAGGACCTGCCGGCCCAGCTTGGCGTCGACGCTTTCCAGCGGGCGGAAAGCGACGGCCAGCTCGCGCAGCTTCGGCTCGAGCTCGTCGGTGACTTCGTCCCAGGCAAGGTCACCCTTGAACTCGACCTGGAAGTCCTCGTGGTCGTAGCGCGTCTCGGCGCGTACGCGCAGCTCGCCCAGCGTCAGCCGATCCAGCCCGGCCACGTCGGAGTCGCGGGCCCCGAGTGCGCCTTCGACGAAACCCGTCCAGCGCAGCCTCCGGTCTTCGGTCGTCCAGGGGTCCTGCCACTCCTCGTCGAAGTCCGCGAAGGGGTCATCCTCCGGGGCCGGGCCTTCTTCCGCCCGCGCCGGTCCGGCGCAGGCGAGCAGGGCTGCCAGTGCCGGGACGAGCAGGCGACGCGCCGCGCGCACTGCTTATTCCCCGCTGCGCCGCAGCCAGTCGACCGGCGGGTTGCGCAGGTAGC
Source organism: Gammaproteobacteria bacterium (assembly GCA_050125045.1). Classification (GTDB taxonomy): domain Bacteria; phylum Pseudomonadota; class Gammaproteobacteria; order Steroidobacterales; family XN24; genus XN24. The sequence goes on from JASFEC010000075.1 coordinate 4,764, forward strand.
GTTCGGAGAATATGTCGGCCGGCAGCCCGACGTCGTACTCGATGAAGCGGAACTCCATCAGCGTCTGGCCGCCGTTGAGCGGGTCGGACATGCGGGACCGCGTCACGGTCGGGTAGCCGCCGATCTCCTCTACGCCCAGCACTTCCATCAGCCGGTAGACCCGGTCACGGTCGTCGTAGTACTCGGTCTTCATCGGCAGGAAGGTCTGGCGGTCGATGCGGGTCACGTACCGCGTGAACTCGACCGCGCCCGGGTCTCTGGGGCGACTCTCCAGCACGTAGTGCTCGGCCGTGGTCTCGACCAGTGCATGCTCGTCGTCCGCCGGGTTGCGGCCTGAGACGTCCTCGTAAAAGAAGTTCGAGCCGACGAAGCTGGTGCGCTTGTCGCCGGCGCTGATCCGTCGCACCAGGTCCAGGCCCGGCAGGTAGAGCCAGCGGTCGTCGTCGCGGTCGACGTGCTTGGCCACCAGGAACACCGTGCCGCGCACGTCGGAGGGGCGCGAGAAGAACACCATGAAGTCCTGGTCGCCGCCGTCGGCACGATCGCGCCGCAGGATCGTGAACTGGCGCAGCTGGCGCCGTCCCTGCGCGTCCTCGATGGCCATGCGAGCCTCGCTGCGGCCGTCGTCACCGCTGTAATAGGAGGCAAGGTTGGCCCGCGCGACGATCTCGTCCACGTCCGTCAGCGGCGCGGCGCTGACGGCGGCCGAGAGGGCCAGGGCGAGCAGTGAGAGAGCGGTGAGTTTCGCATTTTGCATCTCTGGTTCTCCTTTGCGCCTGTCCTCAGGCGGCGCTGGCGCGTCCGGCAAGGAAGGGCTGCATCGCGGAGGGCAGCAGCACCAGCGTCACGATTGCGGACACCGCCATGATCGTCGCCAGGAAGACGCCGACCGTGATGTAGGGTACCAGCGGCGCCAGCAGCAGCGGCGTGAAGCCGACGGCGATGACGATGGCGTTGCGGCTGATCGCGCGTGCCGGCTCCTCGAAGACTTCCGCCATGGCGGCCCTGAAGTCCCCGAGGTTCGCCAGGGCTTCCCGCGAGCGCTCGATAAAGTGAATTGCGAAGTCGATCGACAGGCCCAGCGTAAGGGCGGACAGGACCGCGATAGGCATGTCGTAGTCCTTGCCGATCCAGCCGATCAGGCCGTAGATGAAGGTGATGGTGATGGTCAGCGGCAGCATCGCCAGCAGGCCGTAGCCGAAGGACCGGAACAGGATCGTCATCATGACCAGCACGGCCACGAAGGCGCTGGCCAGGCTGCCGGCCATGCCCTTCACCATGGCGTCCTGCCAGACCACGTTGAGATACGTCTTGCCCGCCCATTGCAGGGCCATGCCCTCGGGCAACGGGTGCTCTTCCAGGTAGGCGTCGACGTGCTCGATCACTGCCGTCATGTCCTGGTTGTCGCCGCTCGGGAGCTGCAGCCACACGACGGCGCGGCTGAAGTCCGGGGTCACCATGTGCCAGAGGTCCTGCGGGCGATGCGAGGACTGGAACTGCAGCAGGGCCTGGGCCACGCCGGCGCTGCGGTCCGGGATCCGGAAGTCTGCGGGCTCGCCGCTGCGCAGCTCGCGGTTGACGGTCTTCACCAGGTCGGGCAGGCCGTTGCTCTTGCCGACCAGGCCGCTGGCGGCGAGGTCCGCCTGGAGCGCCGCGATCCAGCGCAACACGCCGGGCTGCTGGAAGTACTTCGCCCCGCTGGCGACGGACTCGACCGCGCGCAGCAGGGCTTCGAGCGCCTCGACTTCGTCGCCGCCGGCGTCGAACAGGCGGTCTTCCAGCGCGGAGATCAGCGTCGTGAGCTGCTCGCCGTCCAGCACCGCGTCGGCGGCGGGCGCGAGGCTGCGCCAGAAGTCACGAACTCCAGCCGGCGCGCCCTGCAGTGCCGGCTCGGCCTCGCGCGCGAGCAGCGCGCCGTCGGGCCGGTCGACATGGTCCAGTACCACCCAGGCATCGTACGTGCCGGCGAAGTGATGGTTCAGCACCTCGTCGGCGACCCGGATGCGGTGGTCGGACTTGAACCAGCGCGTCGGGTTGTCGTTGATCTGGATCTGCGCGATGCCGATGGCGCTGAAGACGAAGACGACGGCGAAGCCCAGCAGCACCAGCTTGCCGTGGCGGATGGCGGCGTGGCCGCCGCGGCGGAGGGCACGCGCCAGCGGCGAGTCGCCGTCGCCGGCATGGAGCGCCGCCTGCATTTTCTCCAGCTTCTCCGGCTTCATCCGCGCGATCCAGGCGGGGATGAAGACGATGGTCAGGAGGAACGCCAGCATGATGCCGAAGGCCACGAAACTGCCGAAAACCTGGACCGGGGGGATGGGCGTGAGGGCCAGCGATGCGAAGCCGACGGTGGAAGTCACCGAGGTGTAGAGCATCGGCGTGAACAGGTGGCCCACGACCTCCCGGATCGTGTCCTTCTGGTCACGGCCGGGACGGTATCGGTCGGCAAACTCCGACATGATGTGGACCGAGTCCACGACGGCGATGGGCATCAGGAAGATCGGGATCATGGAGCTCATGATGTGGACCGTGAAGCCCATGCCGATCAGCAGGCCCATGGTGGCGAGCACCGTCACCATGGCCACGATCATCGGCGCCACGATCAGCGGGATGCTGCGGAAGAAGAACCACAGCAGCAGGAAGATGGCGAGACCCGCCAGCGGCGCGGAGATGCCCATCTGGACGAACATCTCGTAGCCGAAAGTATCTTCCGCCACGGGCAGGCCCGTGATGTGCCACTCCCCGGTGGCGCCGAACTCGGCCGAGGCTGCGGCCGTGATTTCGGCAATCTCCTCGGACAGCCGGTGGCTCTCGTTCTTGTCCCTGATGGGCACGTAGATGGCCGCGGCCTTCCCGTCTCCGGAAGCCAGCGTGTCCTTCATCAGCGGCAGTCGCTCGACATCCCTGCGGATCGCGAGCGCGGCTTCCCGGCTGTCCGGCGGCTCGGGCATGAGCCACTCGAAACGCACGGTGCCCGGTCCGGCCTGGTCGATGTTGTCGGCGACGGAGAGCGCCATGAGGTCGCGGCTGACAACGCCGTCGAGCTCCAGGATGCCCGCCGTTGCCCGGTGGAGCGCCCCCAGCGAGGCGGGGTTGTAAATGCCGTCGGGATGAGCGTCTTCGACCAGGCCCACCACGATCGCGTCGTGCAGCGCCATTTCGGCCTTGACCTGGTTGTGGAACACGCGGTCGGCCTGTGTCTCCGGCAGCATGTTCTCCGGGTCGGTGTCGATCTGGATGCGGGGAATCTGGAGGCCGAGCACCAGCGTCAGCGCCAGCGTGACGAGGTACACCGTGCGCGGGCGTTGCAGGGCGAATTCCAGCAGGGCCTGTTTCACGAGCGGTTCTCCATCTGCCGCGGGGCACCCCTGTCGGGAGGCTCCCTGATGACGAACGATGATAATTTAGAGAGTTCTAATATTCAAGCGGGCTCCGGGTTTACTTATCGCCCGCGGGGACGATCGCCGCATTGACCTGAGTCAGGCGTGATTGCGCTGGCCGGTGGCACTCTGGAAGGATAGACCGTGGGGTCGGGTCCGTCCGGGGCCTGCCCGAGGGAGAGCGATATGAATGAACGCGACCTGGAAACCGCCGTGCTCAGGGCCCTGTCACAGGCGGCGACCGACATCGTTGACCGTCCCATCGAGCCGGAGGCGCCGCTGGCGGAGCAGTTCGACCTCGACGAAGAGACGTTTCATCGCGCGCTCGCCCGCGAGACCGGGATCGACATTCCATTGGCCGATCGGCCTCAACTGGCGACTCTGGCAAGCTGCCTGGATTACCTGGTCGGCGGGCCGGACGATTGAGTATCTCGGTCGGCATCGCGGGACCCTCGGAGATTGCGGTCCGGGCCGGCGCCGAGGTCGCCGGGGCCGGAGGCAACGCCGTGGATGCGGCGGTCGCGACGACTCTCGCTGCCATGGCCACCGAGGTCGGCATCGTGGGGCTCGATGCCGGCGCCTTCATCACCATATGGCGGCCCGGATCGGCTCCCTGCGTGATCGATGGCGGCATCGCGATGCCCGGTATCGACCGGCCGCCGGAGCGCTTCGGCGCAGCGGGACGCCGGGTCGCGATCGACTACGGCGGCGGGATGGAAACCATTGTCGGTTACGGGTCCGTCGGCGTCGGCGGCGGCATAGCCGCGCTGGGCGAGGCCTCGCGGGGCTGGGGCCGCGTGGAATGGCCGGCCCTGCTGGGGCCCGCCAGCGAGCAGGCGCGAAACGGGTTCCCGCTGGGTTCCGCCTCCGCCACCTGGCTCAACTACAGTCACCGCGAGATCTTCGGCTGGCAGCCCGAGAGCGCCGCCGTCCTGCACGATCGCGACGGCCGCCTGCTGGCGGCCGGGACGCCGCTGCAGGTGCCGGGGCTGGCGGACACGCTCCAGACGCTGGGTCGGGAAGGCCCCGAGAGCTTCTACGGCGGACGGCTGGGCGAGGCGATCGCGGATTGCATCGATGCCGGCGCCGGCCTGATGAGCCGCGCCGATCGCCGCGCCTACCGCGCCGTCCGGCGCGAGCCGCTGCATTGCGTGGTCGACGACTGGGAGGTCGCTGTTCCGCCGCCGCCGGCGATCGGCGGGGCGGCGCTGGCGGCCATGCTGCTTCGCATGGGGCCCGAGCCCGGCGGCGGCTGGGATGCCGCC
>JASFEC010000076.1:0-9202 GCA_050125045.1 Gammaproteobacteria bacterium
GCCGCGCGGTCGCGCGCTCTGCAAGCAGATGGGCATCGGCGGCGGTCACGTGAGCCTGACCGACGAGGCCGGCCTGGTGCTGGCTTTCGCCGTACTGATGAGGGCCGGGACATGAACACGCTCGTCTTCGACATCGAGACCATCCCCGATACGGACTTCGGCCGCCGCCATCTCGCGCTGGACGGGCTCGACGACGAGGCCGTTGCCCAGGCGATGTTCGAGCAGCGGCGCGAGAAGTCGGGCGGGGAGTTCCTGCCGCTGCACCAGCACCGCGTGATTGCCATCTCCTGCGTGATGCGCTCGCGCGACGGGCTGAGGCTGTGGACGCTGGGCGAGCCGGACAGCGGGGAAGAGGAACTGGTGGCGCGGTTCTTCGACGGCATCGAGCGGTTCACGCCCGACCTCGTCTCGTGGAACGGCTCGGGCTTCGATCTGCCCGTGCTGCATTACCGGGCGCTGCGCCACGGCGTGGTCGCGACACGCTACTGGGAAACCGGCGACGCGGACCGCGATTTCCGCTTCAACAACTATCTCAACCGGTTTCACTGGCGGCACCTCGACCTGATGGACGTGCTGGCGGGGTACCAGTTCCGGGGGGCGGCCCGGCTCGACGAGATCGCGGTGCTGCTCGGCTTCCCCGGCAAGCTCGGCATGAGTGGCGACCGGGTCTGGGACGAGTATCGCGCCGGCCGGGTCGGGGCGATCCGGGACTACTGCGAGACCGACGTGCTCAACACCTGGCTGGTCTATCTCCGCTTCGAGCAGATGCGGGGCCGCTACACGGCCAAGGAGCTCGAGCGGGAATACGAACTGCTGGCCGACACCCTGCGCCAGGACGGGCGCCCGCACCTGCAGGAATTCCTCGAGGCCTGGGGACGGGCGTGAGTCGAAAGCCCGACGCCACGCCTTTCGAGGTGGACGTTCTAGACCTGGCGCACGACGGCCGCGGCGTGGCTCGCGTCGACGGCAAGACGGTCTTCGTCGCTGACGCCCTGCCGGGGGAGCGGGTAGTGGCGCGCCGCGTCGGCCGGCGGCGCAGCCACGACGAGGCCGAGCTGGTCGAAGTCCTGCGCGCCTCGGCTGACCGGGTGACGCCCCGGTGCCCGCATTTCGGGGTCTGCGGCGGCTGCAGCCTCCAGCACCTGGCGCCCGCCGCCCAGCTGCGGGCCAAGGAGGACACGCTGCACGAGAACCTCCAGCGCATCGGCGGGGTGGCGCCGGCGGAGCGCTGGGACCCGATCCCCGGCCCGAGCTGGGGCTACCGGCGCAAGGCACGGCTGGGTGCGCGCAAGGTCGACAAGAAAGGTCGCGTTCTGGTGGGTTTTCGGGAGCGCCGGGCCCCGCTGCTGGCGGACATGGACAGCTGCGCCGTGCTGGCAGGCGGCGTCGGCGAGATGCTGCCGGCCATCGGCGAGGCGATCGCCGGGCTGAGCATCGCGCGACGGGTCCCGCAGGTCGAGATGGCCGTCGGCGACGACCGGACGGTGCTGGTGTTCCGCGTGCTCGATCCGCCAACGGCCGACGACCTGTTGCGCCTCGACCGCTTTGCCGTCGCGGCGGGGGTCGACGTCTGGCTCCAGCCCGGTGGCAACGACACGGCGCGGCCGTTGCGCGAGGGCTCGTCGCCGCCCCGATACGGCCTGCCGGAGTTCGAGCTGGAGTTCGAGTTCCTGCCCACCGACTTCATCCAAGTGAACGCAGAGATCAATCGCCGGGCGGTGCGCCGGGCGCTGGAACTGCTGGCGCCCGCGCCCGGCCAGCGCGTGCTCGACCTGTTCTGCGGGCTCGGCAACTTCAGCCTGGCCCTCGCGCGCCAGGGGGCCTGCGTGACCGGTGTCGAGGGCGACAAGGCGCTGGTCGAGCGAGCCCGGACCAACGCGCAGCGCAACCGACTGGACGTCGACTTTCATGTCGCCAACCTGTTCGAAGACTGCGGACAGCTGCCCTGGGCGCGACGGCGGTATGACGCCATGCTGCTCGACCCGCCGCGTGCCGGCGCGGAGGCCGCGATCAGCCTGGTTGAGGGGCTCCAGCCCGCACGCATCGCCTATGTTTCCTGCCACCCCGGGACGCTGGCGCGCGATGCAGGTATCCTCGTGCATCAGCATGGTTACCGGCTGGAGGGCGCGGGCGTCATGGACATGTTCCCGCACACGACGCATGTCGAATCGATCGCCCTGTTCACCCGCGAGGGCGGGGGCTGAGGCCCGCGGATGTCGGGCCGGGCGCGCATCGTGGTGGATCTTGCCGCGCAAGTCCTCGCCTTGTACCGCGACGGACGCCCGGTACGGCGCTGGCCGGTATCCACCGCCCGCAACGGTCCCGGCGAGCGACGGGACAGCGGCTGCACGCCCCGGGGCAGGCACGTGATCCGGGCCCGGATCGGCGCCCGACTGCCCCCGGGAGCGGTCCTGGTCGGGCGCCGCCCCACGGGCGAGGTCTGGTCGCCCGAGCTGGCCGCCGCCCACCCCGACCGGGACTGGATTCTGTCCCGCATTCTTTGGCTGAGCGGGATGGAACCGGGTCGCAACCGACTCGGGGACGTCGACACCATGCGCCGCTATGTGTACATCCATGGCACGCCGGCGGACCAGCCAATGGGTGTGCCGGCCTCCCACGGCTGTATCCGCATGCGTAACGCCGACGTGATCGAGCTGTTCGAACTGGCGCCGGCCGGCACCGAGGTCATGATCAGCGAAGGCGGCGCCGAATGACACTCGGACCCGTCATGCTCGACCTCGCCGGGCCCGAGCTCGCGCCGGAAGACCGCGAGTTGCTCCAGCATCCGAACGTCGGCGGCGTCATCCTCTTCAGTCGTAACTACGATTCGCCGCAGCAGCTGCGGGCGCTGACCGGGGAGATCCATGCGCTGCGCCAGCCGGAGCTGGTGATCGCCGTCGACCAGGAAGGCGGGCGGGTGCAGCGGTTCCGCGAAGGCTTCACGCCCCTGCCGGCCATGCACGCGCTGGGCCACAAGTTCGACCTGGACCGGGAGCAGGCGCTGCACCTCGCCGAGCGGTGCGGCTGGCTGATGGCGGCGGAGCTCAGGGCGGCCGGGGTCGACCTCAGTTTCGCCCCGGTGCTTGATCTCGACTACGGGCTCAGCGAGGTGATCGGCGACCGCGCTTTCCATCGGGAGCCCGACGTGGTGGGACGGCTGGCGGGTCGTTTTGCGGCCGGCATGCGCCGGGCGGGGATGGCGGCCGTGGGCAAGCATTTTCCGGGGCACGGCGGAGTGGCGGCCGATTCCCACCACGCGCTGCCGGAGGACCGCCGGCCCTACGCGGACCTGCTGGACGACATGCGGCCCTATGAGCAGTTGATCGAGGACGGGCTCGCGGGCGTGATGGTGGCCCACGTGGTGTACTCGCGCCTGGACCGCCTGCCGGCCGGCTTCTCGCGCTGGTGGCTGAACAACGAGTTGCGCATCCGGCTGCGTTTCCAGGGCGCGGTGTTCTCGGACGACCTGTCGATGGCGGGGGCCGCCGTTGCCGGCACGCCGGCCGAGCGCGCACGGCTCGCGCTGGAGGCCGGCTGCGACGTCGTGCTGGTCTGCAATGACCGCGGGGGCTCGATCGAGGTCGTGGAGAGCCTCGGCGACTGGTATGAGCCCGCGGGGCATCTCCGGCTCGCGCGCCTGCGCGGTCGCGGTACGATGAGAGACGACTTGCAGGCTTCGTCGGAGTGGCGCCGCACGGAAGCCATGATCAGGGAATTCGAGGGTGAGCGCCCGCGGCTGATCCTCGAGGGAGACTAGGGGCACATGCCCGACAACCAACCGGACGAGGGAAACATGCGCGAAGACTACGATGCGATCCTGAAGCGCGCCGACTTGATCGTGGACCAGGCGGAGGTGGAACACGCGCTCGACGAGATGGCCGCTGATATCAGCCGCGACCTCGGTGAGCATGACCCGGTCGTGCTGTCGGTGATGGTCGGCGGCCTGCTGCCCACGGCCTGGCTGCTGCAACGCCTGGCCTTCCCCCTCCAGCTCGACTACATCCACGCGACCCGTTACCAGGGTGGCACGCGCGGCGTCGCCGAGTTGGAATGGGTAGTGCGACCACGCACGTCCCTGCGGGGGCGCAACGTGCTGGTCATCGACGACATCCTCGACGAGGGCTACACGCTGGCGGCGATCCTGGAGGAGTGCCTGGACCGAGGGGCCGACCAGGTGAAGTGCGCGGTCCTCGTCGACAAGCAGCATCCGCGCCGCTACAAGAACCTGCAGGCCGATTACGTCGGCCTGAGGCTGGAGGATCGCTACCTCATCGGTTGCGGCATGGACTATCACGAGCATCATCGACAGCACCCGGCCATCTATGCCCTGGCACCGGAGGACGACCAAGGATGACCGTGGCCGGGATCATCGGCGGCACCGGCATGACGGAGCTCGCGGGGCTCGAGATCGAGCGCGAGCAGGCGGTGGGGACCCCCTGGGGGGAGCCATCCTCGCCCGTGATGTTCGGCCGCTTCGCCAATGTCCCGGTGGTGTTCCTGGCACGCCACGGCGTCGGTGGGGGTATTCCGCCCCACCTCGTGAACTACCGCGCCAACTGCTGGGCGCTGCGCGAGGCCGGGGCCGAGCGGGTGGTGGCGGTGAACGCCGTCGGCGGAATCAGCAGCGACTGCGAGCCGGGGTCACTGGTCATCCCGGACCAGCTGATCGACTTCACCCATGGGCGCGCGCAAACCTATTGTGACGGCTCCGGCGTGCCGCTGACGCACATTGACTTCACCGAGCCGTACAGCGCCGCGCTCCGGGAATGGTTGTTGTGGGCCGGCACTGCGGCCGGGCTGGAGCCGCGCGACGGCGGCACTTATGCTGCTACCCAGGGACCGCGCCTCGAGACGGCAGCGGAGATCGATTTCCTGGAGCGGCAGGGTTGTGACATCGTTGGCATGACCGGCATGCCTGAAGCGGCACTGGCGCGCGAGCTCGGGCTGGAATATGCGTGCTGCGCGGTGGTCGTAAACTGGGCCGCCGGGCGCGGGGGCGACATTCATGCGGAACTCGAGCAGTGGGTGGCGGGCGGCATGGCCGCGGCGCGCCGGCTGCTGGAATTCGCGCTCGTGCCGGAGAACGGGCCATGACGGAGGCGACCGGCATGAAGCTGCCTGCCGGCCTGGCGCGACCGGCGCTGGAGCTTGCCGGGGAGGGTATCGCGGTACTGGACGGAGCCGCGACGGAAGCGCCGATCGTGTGGCTGAATACGGCCCTCGCGCGCATGACGGGAACCTCATCGGAAGACCTGCTCGGCAGCCCGCTGCGGGTGCTGTGTGCCGCAGATCGCGAGCAGCCCGGACTCGCGGAGCTGCAGGCGGGCCTGGCCGGCGAGTTCGGCTGCAGCGTGCTGCTTCGCTGTTACCGGCCGGATGGCGAAATGTACTGGTGTCGACTGCGTCTCGAGCCGTACCGGTCGGGCAACGGCCGGCGCTGGTGGCTTGTCTTTGCCCGCGACGTGAGCGCGCAGCGCGAGATGGAGTTGTTGCTGGGCCGCCGGGAGGAGCAGGCGAGCGCCGCGCGCGCACTCGATGAGTCCGAGGCATCGGACCGCCTGACCGGGCTGCAGACCGGTCGCAGCTTCGAGCTGGCCCTGGAGCTGGCCTGGTTTTCCTGTGCCCGCGACCGCCGCTCGCTGGCGCTGTTCCTGTTCGCGCCGGACTATTTCGACGTGTACCTCGAGACCTTCGGGCGGGAGACGGCCGACTCCTGTCTGCGGATGATGGCCCATGCGATCGCAGCGGGTTTCCGCCGCGGCAACGACGTTGCGGCCCGTCTCGGTGACGCGCAGTTCGCGGCGCTGGGCGTGGATATGCCGGCGGAGGTGCTGGAAGACCACGCCAAGCGGATCTGCGAGCGGGTGCGGGGCCTCGCCATCCGCAATCCGCGCGCGCCGCGCGTGCATGACCTTACCCTCAGCGCGGTCGCGATGCGCGTCGAGCCGGGTCGCGGCTCGCAATGGCGGGGTGTGCTGGAACAGGCGGGCGCCACGCTTGCAGCCGCCCAGGCCGCGGGCGTCGACCAGGTGCTGGTGCAGGATTACGGCTCGGCCGCGGACTCGGATTCCGGCGCGGACTCTGTCCCGGGGGAATAAGCCACGCGCTGCACCACGGCGAGCACGCCCAGCCGCGGGTGATCGAAGTAGTGCTCGTCTCCCGTGCGCAAGCGCCTTCGCTGCTTCATCTCTGCCTCGAGGACGCCTGTGGGTTGCCAGCGCAGTTCCAGGCCGAGGTGCAGGAAACGTCCCTGGCTGAGGCTGATGGCGCCTTCCAGGCCCGGCTGCGACGGTCCCTGGCCCAGGGCGGCCAGGAGCGGCAGATCGACCCCGTCGCGACCGGCAGGCGGCTGGATCCAGGCCTGGTGCCAGAGCGGGACATAGCCGCGCCGTCGGAGCGCGGCCGCCGCGTTCTCCAGCTGCAGGGGTTCCAGCGGCCGCACAAAGCCCGCTGGCAGCTCCCGCTCAGAGGTCCCGGCGAGGGGTTCCTTGGCCGGCGTCGCCGCCCCGGATTGCTCCCCGGCAGGCACGGCGGCGTCCCCGCCCGGGACGACAAGCTGCCCGGCCGGCGGGAGCGGGGGCGGCAGCTCGACGCTGCTGCCCTCCGGCTGCAGGAAGACCAGCACTTCCACCTGGAAACGTGGTGGCGGCTCCTCCTGGGCCAGAGGTGTGGCCAACGGCCACAAGGCCAGGCAGGCCACCAGCGCGAGGATGCGGCCGCGCATCGGCAGGCGCTTGAGCATTGCGGGCGGGGCGGGGCTAGTGGACATGCTGCGGCTTCTCCTGCGCCACCGGCGCCGAGACGGGAGCCAGCGCATCGAGCAGGCGATGCACCGTCTCGAACCGGGTCTCGGTCGCGGACAGGTCGAGATTGAAACGCAGTTTGTCCTGGCCGTCCAGCCGCAGCCGCCGCGAGTCGGACTGGATCAGCCGGATGAGCGCCAGCGGGTCGACCGGGGTGTCGGCGCGGAAGAGGAAACTGCCGCCGGCGGAATTGGCGTCGATCCGGCGGATGCCCAGCTGCGCGGCGCGCTGCCGCACTGCCGCCACCGCGAACAACGTCTGGGCCGGCGCCGGCATCGGGCCAAAACGATCGATGAGTTCGACCTGCAGTTCTTCGAGCGACTCTCCGTCGGTCGCGCCGGCAATGCGCTTGTAGAGGACCAGCCGCTGGTGCACGTCGGGCACATAGTCGTCCGGCAGCAGAGCCGGCACGCCCAGCTCCACCTCTATCCCCGCGTCGAGCGGGCGCTCCAGGTCAGGCTCCTTGCCGCTGCGCAGCGCCTCCACGGCACGCTGGAGCATCTCGAGGTACATCCCAAAGCCCACTTCATGGATCTGGCCGCTCTGTTCCTCGCCGAGCAGCTCCCCGGCGCCGCGGATCTCCAGGTCGTGCGTGGCGAGGGTGAAGCCGGCGCCGAGGTCTTCCAGCGACTCGATCGCCTCCAGCCGTTTCACGGCGTCCGGCGTGATGGCGTTGCGCGGCGGTGTTACCAGGTAGGCGTAAGCGCGGTGATGGGAGCGGCCGACACGGCCGCGCACCTGGTGCAGCTGAGCGAGACCCAGCTTGTCGGCCCGCTGGACGATAATCGTATTCGCGGTCGGTACGTCGATCCCGCTCTCGATGATGGTGGTGCACACCAGGGTATTGAAGCGGCGGTGGTAGAAATCGAGCATCACCTGCTCGAGCTCACGCTCGCGCATCTGGCCATGGGCGATGCCGATCCGTGCCTCCGGCACGAGTTCGCCGAGCTTTCGCGCAGCGTCCTCGATGGTCTGGACCTCGTTATGCAGGAAGTAGACCTGGCCGCCGCGCCGAATCTCGCGCAGGCACGCTTCGCGGATGAGATCGTCCTTCCACTCGGTGACGAAGGTCTGGACGGCGAGCCGCTCGGTCGGCGGCGTGGTGATCATCGACAGGTCGCGCAGGCCGCCGAGCGCCATGTTCATCGTGCGGGGGATCGGCGTGGCCGTCAGGGTGAGCATATCGACCTCGGCCCGCATCGCCTTGAGGCGCTCCTTGTCGCGCACCCCGAAGCGATGTTCCTCATCGATGATCACCAGGCCGAGATTCTTGAACCGCACTGTGTGCTGCAGCAGCTTGTGCGTGCCGATCACGACGTCCACGACACCCGACTCGAGGCCCGCGAGGACCCGCTCGACATCCTTCGGCGAGCGGAAACGCGACAGCGCCTCCACGCGCACCGGCCAGTCCGCGAAGCGGTCCGAGAACGTCTGGAAATGCTGTTGGGCGAGCAGCGTGGTCGGCACGAGCATGGCAACCTGGCGCCCGTCCTGCACGGCGACGAAGGCCGCCCGCAAGGCGACCTCGGTCTTGCCGAAGCCGACGTCGCCGCAAATGACACGGTCCATCGGGCGCGCCATGGTCATGTCCTCGATCACGGCGTTGATCGCCTGGCCCTGGTCCGGCGTCTCGTCGAAGGGGAAGGCGTCGCGGAAGACCTCGTAGTCCTGCTCGGCGAGCGCAAAACCATGTCCCTGGCGGGCGGCCCGGCGCGCATGCACGTCGAGCAACTCCGCCGCCACGTCGCGCACCTTCTCTGCCGCGCGGCGGCGGGCTTTCTGCCACTGCTCGCCGCCCAGCCGATGGAGCGGCGCTGACTCCGGCGAGGCGCCGGTGTAGCGGCTGATCAAGTCGAGCGACTGGACCGGGACATAGAGCTTGTCGCCGCCCGCGTATTCCAGCGCCAGGAACTCGCCGCGGCGATCCTGCAGCTCCAGGGTGACGAGCCCCTGGTAGCGGCCCACGCCGTGATCTACGTGCACCACGGGCGCGCCGACCCGCAAGTCCGAGAGTTCGCGAATTACCGCCTCGGGGTCGCGGGCACCACGCTTCCGACGCGTGCGCTGGCGGACCCGGTCGCCGAACAGCTGCGGTTCCGCGATCACAGCCAACCCGGCGTCTGGCAGCAGCAGGCCTTCCTCGAGGGGCGCGATGGCGAGGCCGAGCGATTCCGGCCCCGAGACGAATTCCCGCCAGCCGTCGCAGGAGCGGGTAGCGATGCCGTGCCCGGACAGCATCGAGCGCAGCATCTCGCGCCTGCCCGGAGACTCGGCAGTGAACAGTACGCGGCCCTCGAAATCGACCAGGAAATCGAGGAGGGCGCGCGCGGGCTCCGGCGCGCGCGGGTCCAGCTTGAGGGGCGGCGGGGCGGCGGCACCCAGGTCGTGGCCCAGGGGCT
>JASFEC010000077.1:0-9180 GCA_050125045.1 Gammaproteobacteria bacterium
CATCATGGTCTCGAAAACCGCCTTCGACCCCCAGCGTTCCGGCAGCTCCGCCTCGAGCGCCGCGTCCGCCAGGGCAGCCGCTTCCGCCTGGTCGCCGCGGCGCCAGTGCCACATGGCACGGAACACTTTCGTAGTCGTTGCGTCCGGGCCCATGCGCTCCGCCGCCTCGAGCCAGGGCAGCGCAGCCTCCGTCATGCCCAGCTCGAGGTACAGGCGACCCACCTGGATGGGTCCCTCGTGGTCCAGGGGATCCAGCGGCATCTTCTCGGCCTGGAGCACGATCGCCTCGCCAATGCGGCCCTGCTCCGCACGCACCTGGGCGAGCGCGGAAGCCGGCCGGGGATTTTCCGGGTCCAGCTCCATGGCCGCCTGGAAACGCGCCGCAGCCTCCTCCATCTGGCCGAGCTGGCGGTAGTGTTGCCCGACCGAGAGGTGCGCCCGTGACGAGAGTGGATCGCGCTCCAGCGCTGCCAGCAGGATGGCGAGCGCCTCCTCGTCATTGCCACGCGCCCGCAGGAGATTGCCCAGCATCTCGCTGGCCTCCAGCTGGCCGGGTTCCAGCTCGAGCGCACGGCGGAAGGAGGGTTCGGCGGCATCCATGACCGCCATCCAAGATTGATCGTCCTCGTTGTCCAGGGTCAGCTCGCCATCGAGGGTCCAGGCGAGGGGCTGGTCCGGGTCCAGCGCCAGGGCGCGCGCCACGCCCTCGCGCACGTGCTCGCGCGCCTCCGGCCAGGGCACGATCCCCCAGTTCGCGCGGCGGCGCCAGGTCTCTGCCAGGGCCGCATGCGCGGCGGCGAAGTCCGGGTCGAGCGACAGGGCCTCACGGAACGCGGCGTCGGCTTCCTCGTAAGCCGTATAGCCGGTGCTGCGGAGCGCCTGCTTGCCGCGCAGGTAAGCCGTGTAGGCATCGAGATTGCCCGTGGGCGGCCGTGCCACCGCGGGCATCGCTTCTCCCAGCAGCTGCGCGCGCAAGGCCTGCGCCACCTCGGTGGCGATGTCGTCCTGGATCGCAAAGATGTCGGTCAGCTCGCGGTCGTAAGTCTGGCTCCAGAGATGGAAGCCGTCCGCCGGATTGATCAGCTGCGCGGTCACCCGCACCCGGTCGCCCGCCCGCCGCACGCTCCCCTCCAGCAGGTGGCCCACCTTCAGCTGGCGGGCGATGTCCGCCATGTCGCCGACCTGGCCCTTGAAGCGGAAGGAGGACGTGCGTGCGGCGACGCGCAGGCCGTCGACTTGCGCCAGTACGTTCAGCAGTTCTTCCGTCAGGCCGTCGGAGAAGTACTCGTTTTCGGGATCGCCCGACATGTTGACGAAGGGCAGCACAGCGAGGGAGCGAGGGTCTGCCGTTGCGGGAACGGCATCGCCGGAGACCGGCGCCGGAGCGGGGCCAGCAGCAGGCGCCGCTTCGCTGGTCGTCGCAGCGGTCGGCTCCGGTCCCGGAGGCCGGAACGAGCG
Organism: Gammaproteobacteria bacterium; assembly: GCA_050125045.1. Taxonomy (GTDB): domain Bacteria; phylum Pseudomonadota; class Gammaproteobacteria; order Steroidobacterales; family XN24; genus XN24. The sequence goes on from JASFEC010000077.1 coordinate 1,459, forward strand.
CTCGGCCAACAGCACGACTACGGCCAGCGCCAGCAACACGATGATCGTGGTGTTCAGCCGGCGCGGCACTTCCGGCATGGCGCGAGGCGCATCCGGCCCGAGTTCCTCAGGCGCCCGCTCGCGGCGGAGGCCTTCCGGCGTCAGCTCGAACACCCAGGCGAAAATCAACGCCAGCGGCAGGCCGAGCAGCAGCAGGCCGAACACCAGCCGGAGCGACCAGTCGGGGACGCCGATGAGGCCGAACAGGACGTCGGCGACCTGCAGCACCAGCCAGGCGGCGATGCAGTACAGCAGTCCGACCCGGATCACGTTCCGGCGCTTGAGTTCGGCGATGAGACCCACGGCTGCCCCCTTGCTTGCGCCCAAGGGTGGAGAATTCGGTCAGACTGCGCAACAGTTGCGCGGCTGTGGCCGCTGTGAACCTGGTTGGACAGGAAGGATCGATGGACGTCATCTACAGCTCCGAACATCGCCGACAGCACGGCCGCGCCGAGCTGACGGACGGCGTCATGGTGCCGGTGTACGAGCATCCGGGGCGCATCGACGCCATCCTCGAGGAGTTGGCCCGGCGCGGTTTTCCCACCCCAGTCGAGCCGGAAGACCGCGGGCTGAAGCCGATCATCGCCGTGCACGACCCGGACTACGTGGCCTTCCTGCAGTGCGCCTGGGAGGAGTGGGTCGCCGCGCACGGGCCCGACGGCGACGCCCTGCCGCTGAGCTGGCGCGCGCCCGGGATGCGCGAGGACCGGGAGCCGACGCGGATCGACGGCCGGCTGGGCCACTGGTCCTTCGACGCCGGCACGCCGATCACCGCCGGCACCTGGGCCGCGGCCTACGCCGCCGCGCAGGCGGCGGACACCGCCCGGCTCCGCGTCAGCGCCGGGTCACGGGCCGCTTTCGCCCTGGCGCGGCCGCCCGGCCACCACGCCGGCTCGCGCTTCTTCGGCGGCTACTGTTTCCTCAATGGCGCGGCGATCGCGGCGCAGGGTTTTCGCGCTGCGGGCGTCGAGCGCGTGGCCGTGCTCGACGTGGACTACCACCACGGCAACGGCACCCAGCAGATCTTCGCCGGGCGGCCGGACGTTTTCACCGTCTCGCTGCACGCCGACCCTAGTTTCTGTTTCCCCTTCTTCCTCGGCCATGCCGACGAGACCGAGGCCGGCACGCACCTCAACCTGCCGCTGCCGAAAGGCACCGATTGGTCGCGCTACCTGCCGGCGCTCGAGACGGGGCTGGAGCGGATCGAGAAACAGGCGCCGGGCGCGCTGGTGGTGTCGCTCGGCGTGGACACCTGGGACGGCGACCCGATTTCGAGTTTCAAGCTGCAGACCGCCGACTACCGTCGCATGGCCCGGCGCATCGGTGAACTCGGGCTGGCGACGGTGATCGTCATGGAGGGCGGCTACGCGGTCGAGACCATCGGCGCCAACGTGGCGGAGTTCCTGGAGGGGTTCGAGGAAGGCTGAGAGAACGCTACCACCGCATCTCAGCTTCAGAACAGTTCCCCCTGCGGCACTGGCGGCCGGAACAGGTCGCGGCGCAGGCCAAACCCTTCGCCCTGGTTCAGCCCATGGCGCCGCACCGCGACGGCGAAGCGCTTTGCAACGAGATCGGCGAACACGCCCTCGCCGCGCAGCCGCACGCCAAACCGGCTGTCGTTGTCGCGCCCGCCGCGCATCTGCTGCACGAGGCTCATGACGTGGCCCGCCCGCGCGGGCAGGTGCTCGTCGAGCCATTCCCGGAACAGCGGCGCGACTTCGTGCGGCAGCCGCAGCAGCGCGTAGCTGGCGCGGGTGGCGCCGGCCAAGGCGGCCTGGGCGAGGATCTCCTCCAGGTCCACGTCGGTCACGGCGGGAATCACCGGCGAGACCAGCACGCCGACGGGTACACCCGCCGCCGCCAGCGTGCCGATGGCCCGCAACCGCCGCGCCGGCGCCGAGGCGCGCGGCTCGAGCTTCGCCGAGAGGCGGTTGTCGAGGCTGGTCACCGAGACCAGCACCGCCGCCAGCCCGTCGCGCGCCATGGGCGCCAACAGGTCGAGGTCGCGCTCGACCATGGCGCTCTTGGTAATGATCGTGCAGGGATGGCGCGCCTCGGCCAGCACCTCGAGCAGCTCGCGCGTCACCCGGTAGCGCTTCTCGATCGGCTGGTAAGGGTCGGTGTTGGCGCCGAGGTTGATCGGCGTGGGCGCATAGCCGCGCTTCGTGAGGGCGGCGCGCAGGAGATCGGCCGCGTTGGTCTTGGCGTAGAGCTTCGTCTCGAAATCCAGCCCCGGGGAGAGATCGAGATAGGCATGGCTCGGCCGCGCATAGCAGTACACGCAGCCGTGCTCGCAGCCGCGGTAGGGGTTGATGGAGGCGTCGAAGGGGATGTCGGGCGACTGGTTTCGGGAGACGACGCTGCGCGCCCGTTCCTCAGTCACCGCAGTCGCCGGGCGGCCCGGCGCGTCCTCCGGGTCCGGAAACCACCCGTCGTCCACGACCTCGCGGGCGACGCGCTCGAAGCGCCCCTGCGGGTTCGACGGCGCGCCGCGCCCCTTCACCGGCTTAGAGCCCGACGTTGTTCTGCTCGAACACGCGGTCGGCGCGGTAGCTGGAACGGACGAGCGGGCCGGACACCACCTCGAGGAAGCCCATGTCGAGGCCGATGCGGCGGTACTCGGCGAACTCCTCCGGCGTGACGAAGCGCTCGACCGGCAGGTGGTTCGAGGTCGGCCGCAGGTACTGGCCGAAGGTCACGATATCGACGTCGCGCGCCTTCAGCTCCTCGAGCGTCTCCAGGATCTCGGCGTCGTTCTCGCCCAGGCCGAGCATCAGGCTGGTCTTGGTCAGCACCTCGGGCCGGTGGCGCTTGGCGTGCTCGAGGACGTCGAGCGTCTGCTCGTAGCCGGCGCGCGGGTCGCGAACCGGATGCGTCAGCCGCCGCACTGTCTCCAGGTTCTGGGCGTAGACCTCTAGGCCGGAGTCGACGACGGTCTCGATCGCGCCGAGGTCGCCGCGGAAATCCGGCGTCAAGGCCTCCACGGCGGTGTCGGGGTTGAGGGCCTTGATCTCACGCACGCATGCGGCGTAATGCGCCGCGCCGCCGTCCGGCAGGTCGTCGCGGTCCACGCTGGTGATCACCACATACCTGAGGCCCATGATCTGCACCGAGCGCGCCGAGTTGGCCGGTTCCTCCGGGTCGAGCCAGCCACGCGGGTTGCCGGTGTCGACGGCACAGAACTGGCAGGCGCGGGTGCAGACCGAGCCCATGATCATCAGCGTGGCGGTGCCGTTGTTCCAGCACTCGCCGATGTTGGGGCACATCGACTCCTCGCACACCGTGGCGAGCCGGTGCTCGCGCACGTTCTGCTTCACCCGCGAGAAGCCCTCGCCGGTCGGCATCTTCGCCCGCAGCCACGGCGGCTTGCGTCCGTGCGGGGCGGCCTCGGCGCGCCGGTTCTGCTTGACCCCGTTCTTGATCGCGGCCACACCGTGCTCGGTACGGAACTTGGTCCCGCTGGGCACGCGCACCGGCTGCACGATGGGGATCCCTTTGAAGTTGGTGTCCATTCCGGCAATTCTCGCACGCGGCCGCCGGGACGGGGAGTCGGGGCGGTTGTTAATGCGAACGATTCGCATTATTCTATCTGGCCTTTCGCCCCCTACTGTCTTCAGGAGTCGACATGCACCCCCGCTTACAGAATCTCTTCGCCCCTGCCCTGGCCGTCACGCTGGCCGCGCTGGCGCTCTACGGCTGCAGCCGGGAGAGCACACCCGAGCCCCAGGCCCAGGCTCCGGCCGAGACGCAGCCCGACGGCGGGGTGATCAACATCTATTCCGCGCGCCACTACCAGAGCGACGAGGATCTGTACCAGGCCTTCACCAACGCCACCGGCATCCGCGTCCAGCGCATCGAGGGCAAGGACGACGCCCTGATCGAGCGGATTCTCCAGGAGGGGGACGCCTCGCCCGCCGACATCCTGTTCACAGTCGACGCCGGCCGGCTCTGGCGCGCGGAGCAGGCAGGCGTTTTCCAGGCGGTGTCCTCGTCGGTTCTCGAGGACCGCATCCCGGCGAACCTGCGCCACCCGGAGGGCAAGTGGTTCGGCTTCTCCACCCGCGCGCGGGTCATCTACTACGACAAGACCCGCATCGACCCGTCGGCGCTCAAGCGCTACGAGGACCTCGCCGACCCGCGCTGGCAGGGCGAAGTCTGCATACGCTCGGGCAGCAACATCTACAATCTCTCGCTCATGGCCTCGCTGATCGAGGCGCACGGCCTGGAAGCGGCCGAGGAATGGGCCCGCGGCGTGGTGGCCAACTTCGCGCGCGACCCGCAGGGCGGCGACACCGATCAAATCCGAGCAGTCGCGGCAGGCGAGTGCGGCATCGCGGTCGGCAACACCTATTACTTCGCGCGCCTCATGACCTCCGACGACCCGGCCGACCAGGCAGTGGTCGAAAAGGTGGGCTGGGTCTTTCCCAACCAGGAGGATCGCGGTACGCACGTGAACATCTCCGGCGCCGGCATCGTGGCCAGCGCGCCCAACGCCGCAGGGGCGCTCGAGTTCCTTGAGTTCCTAGCTTCGCCGGAGGCCCAGACCCGCTTCGCCCGCGGCAACAACGAGTACCCGGTGGTGGAGGGCGCTGCCCTCGACAACCCGGCGCTCGAGACGCTCGGCGAATTCAAGGTCGACCCGATCGACGCGACGGTGTACGGCGAGAACCAGGCCGAGGCGCAGCGCGCGCTCGACCGCGCCGGCTGGAAGTAACCGGAACCATGCGCGGTGAGCGGTAACCGACGGCTGCTGTCACTGCCGCTCGCCGCGCTGCTCGTGGCAGGGCTGGTCGCCCTGCCGGTGCTCACGGTCGCCCTGCATGTGCTGCTGCCCGACGAGGGCGCGTGGCGCCACATCGTCGACGTCCTGCTGCCGGACTACCTGCGCAACACGATGTTGCTGGTGGCCGGCACGGCCGTCGGCGTTATCGCGCTCGGCCTGACCACCGCCTGGCTCGTGTCCGTCTGCCGCTTCCCAGGGCGCCGGCTGTTCGAATGGGCCCTGGTGCTGCCGCTCGCCTTTCCCGCCTACGTCATCGCCTACACCTACACCGATCTGCTGCAGGTCTCCGGCCCGGTGCAGACCTGGATCCGAGAGATCACGGGCTGGTCGGCGCGGGAGTACTGGTTCCCGCCGATCCGCTCCCTCGGCGGCGCCGTGGCCATGCTGTCGCTGGTGCTCTATCCCTACGTCTACCTGCTCGGCCGCGCCGCCTTCGTGCAGCAATCGAGCGGCGTGCTCGAGGCCGCCCGCACCCTCGGGTGCGGCCCTTGGCGCGGATTCTTCAGGGTTGCCCTGCCGATGGCGCGGCCGGCACTGGTCGCGGGCCTGCTGCTCGCGCTGATGGAGACCCTCGCGGACTTCGGCACCGTGGCTTATTTCGGGGTGCCGGTCTTCACGACCGGTATTTACCGCGCCTGGTTCTCCCTCGGCGACCCGGTCTCCGCCGCCAAGCTCTCCGCCATGCTGCTCGCCTTCGTGCTGGTGCTGGTGGCGTTGGAGCGCTGGAACCGCGGCGCCATGCGCTTCCACCAGGTCGGCGCGCCGGCTGCCCAGCGCAAGCCCTACCAGCTGCGTGGCTGGCGGGCGCTGCTGGCCGTGCTGGCATGCATGGTGCCGCTCGGTTTTGGCTTCGTGCTGCCGGCCGCGCGCCTGGCCTGGCTCAGCTGGGTCGGGGGTGACGCGCAGTTCGGGACCCGCTACCTCGGGCTGCTGTGGAACAGCGTGAGCCTCGCCGCCGTCAGTGCCGTGATCGCGGTCGTCGCCGCCGTGATCGTCGGCTACGGACTGCGCCTGCGACCCGGGCGTCTGATGCGGGGCGCGCACCGCATCGCCGGGATGGGCTATGCCATCCCCGGCTCGGTCATCGCTGTGGGGGTGCTGATACCGCTGGCCGGGGCGGACCAGGGGCTGCGCGGGCTGCTGGCGTCGTGGTTCGGTATCGAGGTGGGCCTGCTGCTGACGGGCGGTATTCTGGGCCTCGTCTTTGCCTACCTCGTGCGTTTCCTCGCGGTGTCCCTGCAAAGCGTGGACGCCGGCCTGGCCCGCATCACACCGGCGATGGACGATGCGGCGCGGGCGCTCGGCGACGGGCCGGGCCGCACCCTGCGCCGCGTGCACCTGCCGATCCTGCGCGTCAACCTCCTCACGGCCGGCTTGATCGTCTTCGTGGACGTGATGAAGGAACTGCCGGCGACCCTGATCCTGCGGCCCTTCGACTTCGACACGCTGGCGGTGCAGGCCTACAGGCTGGCGGCAGATGAGAGGCTGGCCGAGGCCTCGACCGCCTCGCTGGCCATCGTGGTCGCCGGCCTGATCCCGGTGATCCTGCTGGCGCGGCAGGTCTCGCAGCCGGCCAAGCGCCGCCAGCGCAGCGAAGCGCCGGGCCTGATGCAGGCCACGACTCCCGCCTGACAGCCGCCCGCCGCCGTCGTGCGGCGAACTCCCGCCCCAGCACCTATTCTTCAGTTAAGGGAGACTGCAGAGCGGCACGGTGCGGAAACAGGTCTTCATCCTCGGCACGGACAACTTCAACCTGCGCCAGCTGGAATCCGTCCGCGGGGCGGAGCGTTGCGAGTTCCATTCCCTCTCCGACTTCGCAGAGATCAGACACCCACGGCAGTATCCGGTGCGAGAAGTGCTGGCGCAGTCTCGCGACCGATTGGCAAGGTTTCCGCAACCCGTCGACGCCATCATAGGGTGGTGGGATTTCCCGGTGTCCACGATGCTGCCCATCCTCCGCCGCCAGGTCGGCGCGCCCGGCCCCTCGCTCGAAGCCGTGCTGAAGTGCGAGCACAAGTACTTCAGCCGCCTGGAGCAGCAGGCCTGCATCCCCGCGCATGTGCCCGCCTTCCGCGTATTCGACCCCATGGCCGACGACCCGCTGGCGGCGATCGAGCTCGATTTCCCGTTCTGGATCAAGCCGGTGAAGGCCGCCTCCTCCTACCTGGGTTTCTACATCCCGGATGCGGCGCACTTCCGGCACGCGCTGGCCCGCGTGCGCACGGGGATCGACCGGCTGGCCGGACCGTTCGACGAGATCCTGCGCTACGCCAGCCTGACTCCTGACCGCAGCAAGATCACGGGGCGCTTCTGCATCGCCGAGTCCATCATTTCCCGGGGCAGGCAGTGCACGCTCGAGGGCTACGTGCACCATGGGGTGGTGACGGTGTACGGTATCGTCGACTCCGTGCGCGAAGGCCGCCACGGCTCATGCTTCGCACGCTACCAATATCCCTCCTCACTCCCCGCCCGCATCCACGAAACCATGGTGGCGACGATCACGCGGTTCCTGGGGCATATCGGCTTCGACGACTCGCCCTTCAATGCGGAGTTCTTCTGGGAGCCGGACTCGGATCACACCTGGCTGCTCGAGGTGAACACGCGGATCTCCAAGTCCCATTGCCCGCTGTTCAAGTTGGTGGACGGCGAATATCACCATGCTGTCAATCTGGCGGTCTGCCTGGGCGAGGAACCTCAATTTCCCCATCGCCAGGGACGCTATCCCCTGGCCGCCAAGTTCATGCTGCGCAGGTTTGCCGACGCGATCGTGCGCAAGGTTCCGAGCGCTGCGGACATCAACGCGGTGGAACGGGCGTTCCCCGGCCTGCGCTTCGTTTCTCATGTCGCGGAGGGCACACGCCTGTCTGAGCTAAAGGACCAGGACAGCTACAGCTTCGAGG
>JASFEC010000078.1:0-9145 GCA_050125045.1 Gammaproteobacteria bacterium
CCTGCAGGAGCGGGGCCGCCTGTTCACCGCGCCCGGCGACGAGGTGTACGAGGGCCAGGTGGTCGGGATCCACAGCCGCGACAACGACCTGACGGTGAACCCGCTGAAAGCGAAGCAGCTGACCAACATTCGCGCCGCCGGCAAGGACGAGAGTCTCAACCTGAGTCCGGCAGTCCGCCTGACACTCGAGCAGGCCATGGAGTTCATCGACGACGACGAGCTGGTCGAAATCACGCCCAAGGCCATTCGGGTCCGCAAGCGCCATCTCAAGGAACACGAGCGGAAAAGGGCCGAGCGTTCCGCTTCCTGACCCGGCGAGCCGGTAAAGCGTGAGCTGAATCACGCTTTGCATCTGCCTGATATCTCTATAGTTCGAGCCGTAAGCGGCATTATGTTCAGCCGCGCCAGACACGGAACGCATGCACCCGATCTTGCAACAGCAGCTTCGCGCCGCCCTCGGCCAGGGGGCGCCGGACAAGTCGCGCCTCCAGTCGCTCGTGCAGTCAGTGCACCAGCAGTACCGGCGCTACGAGAAGGAGCTGATGGCGCTCGAGGCAAGGGTGTCGGAGGCGGAGCGCAAGGCGGCGACGCGGCTCGAGGTCGACGGCGAGGACGGGCTGCAGGTCCTGCTGGACAATATCAAGGACGGCATCATCTCGGTCGACGCGCTCGGCCGCATCCGCTCCATGAATGTCACCGCCGAGCGCATGTTCGGCCGCCAGGCCCACGAGCTGGTCGGCGAGAGCCTCGGCCTGATCCTTGATATCCCGGGTGCCCGGCGCGAGGGGGACTATCTCAAGGAGCTGTCCAGGGTCCGCGAGAACACCCAACTCGACCTTTCGCCCACCGCTGGCCAAGGCCGCCGGGCCGATGGGCGCAAATTCCCGCTGGATGTCGTGGCGAGCGCCACCGAGGTGGAAGGCCGGAAGATCTATGTGCTGGCGGTCCGCGACAACAGCGAGCGCCTCGAGGCCGAGCGGGCCCTGCGCGAAAGCGAGGCGCGCTACCGCTCGCTGGTCGACAGCGCTCCCGAAGCGATCGTCGTCCTGAACCCCGACACGGGGCTGGTCGTCGACGCCAACGACAAGGCGCTGAAGCTGCTGCGCATCAGCCGCGCCCAACTGGTAGGCAGGGGCCCCGCCGATTTCAGTCCGCCGGAGCAGCCGGACGGGCGGGCATCCGACAAGGCGGCCAAGGCCCGGGTCCAGGAGGCCCTCGGCGGGCGCCTGGGCTGCTTCGAGTGGGCTTGCCAGGACCAACGGGGCGAGGTCATCCCTTGCGAGGTGCGGCTGGCGCCGATCACCTTCGAGGGGAAGACCCAGGTCCGTGCTTCGATCACGGACATCCGCGAGCGCAAGCGGGCCGAACGACGCGCGGCCGGGGAACGCGGCATTCTCGAGCGTATCGCGGGCAACGCCCCGCTGGCCGAGATCCTCGCCACCGGTGCGCAGACGGTGACCGACATCGTGCCCGGCGTGCATCCTGCTTTCTACGTGCTGGAGGAAAGCGCCGAGGAGCTCGACCTGATGGCGGCGCCCGGGCTGCCCGAGGGCTTCAGGGAGGCCGTCGGTCGCATCCGCTTTGCCGAGCTCGAGCACCAGTCCACGTCCTCGCGCTCGTTGGACGAGACCGTGTGCATGGCCGACATCGGCACCGCGCCGGTCTGGGCCGGCCACCGCGCGGTGGCCTCTCGGTTCGGTTACGAGGGCTGCTGGTCGGCACCGATCAGGGACGCCGACGGCCGCGTGCTGGGCGCATTTGCCCTCTACCTGCAGCACACCGGCATCGCGATCATGCACCAGCTGGATCTGTTCGATCGCATTATCCAGCTCGCCGGTATCGCCATCGCCCGGAAGCGGGATGAGCGCGCGCTGCGCGCCAGCGAGCGGCGTTACCGGGGCCTGTTCGAGAAAGTGCTGGACGGCGTCTACCAGGTGTCGGTCGACGGCCGCTTCATTGCCTGCAACCCGAGCCTGGTCCAGATGCTCGGCTACGATTCCGAGGCCGAGCTGATGGCGCTGCCGAGCACGGTCGACCTGTATGTCGATCCCGAGGAGCGTGCCCTGTTCGTCGAGGCGCTGAACCGGGAAGGCAACCTGCGCAATGCCGAGCTCCGGCTGCGCCGCAAGGACGGGCGGGAGATCGTGGTGCTCGAGAACGCCCGCACGATCGTCGACGAGAACGGCAAGATCCTCGGTCACGAGGGGACGCTCTCCGACATCACTGAGCGCAAGCGTGCCGAGATTGAGGTGCGCGCCGAGAAGGAACGCGCCCAGGTGACGCTGAACTCCATTGCCGATGGCGTGATCACCACGGACAACGAGGGCATCGTCGATTACCTGAACCCGGTCGCCCAGATGCTGACCGGCTGGAAGCTCGCGGACGCGCGCGGCCGGCCGGTGCACGAGATCATGATGCTGCGGCACGAGAGCAAGGGCCACACCATGGACAACCCGGCGGAGGTCTGCCTGCGCGACGGCAAGGTGACCGAGGTCGGCCAGCACTCGGTGCTGATCTCGCGCGAGGGACGCGAGATCCCGATCCAGGACTCGGCGGCGCCGATCCGCGACACGGCCGGGCAGCTCGCCGGCGCGGTGGTGGTCATCCATGACGTCAGCCAGGAGCGGCAGCTGCGCCGCCAGCTGGCGCACCATGCCGCCCACGACTCCCTCACCGGGCTCATCAACCGCCGCGAGTTCGAGCTGCGCCTCGGGAATGCGCTGGCGACGGCTCACTCCGGCAGCGAACACGTGCTGCTGTACCTCGACCTCGACCAGTTCAAGGTGGTCAACGACACTTGCGGCCATACCGCCGGCGACCAGCTGCTGAAGCAGATCACTTCCCTGATCCGGGGCCTGGTGCGCTCATCCGACACCGTGGCACGGCTCGGCGGGGACGAGTTCGGCGTGCTGCTGGAGAACTGCTCGCTCGAGCGCGCGACCGAGATCGCCGACGACATGCGGGCGGCCATCCGCAGCTATCGCTTCGTCGCCAAGGATGCTGCCTTCGAGATCGGCGCCTCCATCGGCCTGGTGGCGATCGACTCGAGTTCGGAGAGCATCGAGGCCCTGATGTCGGCCGCCGACGTGGCCTGCTACTCGGCCAAGGACCTCGGCCGCAATCGCGTCCATGTCTACGAGCAGGGTGCGGCGCCGGAACGCCACGCCGAGATGCAGTGGGTTTCCCGCGTCACCCGGGCCATCGACGAGGATCGGCTCGAGCTGTACTTCCAGCCCATCGTGCCGATCGGGGACAACCCGGACCGTCGCGGCCACTACGAGCTGCTGGTGCGCATGCGTGACGAGAACGGGCGCATGGTGCCGCCGAACGCATTCATCCCGGCGGCCGAGCGCTACAACATGATGCCCATGGTCGATCGCTGGGTGATTACGCAGGTGCTGGAGAAACTCGTCTATCGTCCGCAAGAGGGCGACGACGGGCGCGACGGCTACCTGCTGGCGATCAACCTGTCAGGCACGTCGCTTAACGACGACAAGTTCCTCGAGTTCGTCATCGGCGCCATCGACGAGCACCAGCCGGCGCCGGGCACGATCTGCTTCGAGATTACCGAGACCGCCGCCATCCAGCGGCTGGAGCGCGCGGCCCACTTCATGCACGAGCTGAAGTCCCGGGGCTGCGAGTTCTCGCTGGACGACTTCGGCAACGGGCTGTCCTCGTTCAGTTACCTGCAGAACCTGCCGGTCGACTTCATCAAGATCGACGGCAACTTCGTGCGCAACATCGTCTCCAACCACGTGCACCAGTGCATGGTCGATGCCATGCACCGGGTCGGGACGGCAATGGGCATCCGGATGATCGCGGAACACGTCGAGTCCCGCGCGTCCCTCGAGGTGCTCGAGCGCATCGGCGTGGAATTTGTGCAGGGTTTCCACATCGCGGCGCCGGCGTCCGTTTCCCGCTTTCCACGCCTCGCTTCCCGCAACGGCCGCGCCAACCTCAAGCTGGCCTGACAGGGCCGGCAAGCCCGCTTTGGGCGGCGGTGCCCATTGGGGTTAAACTCCCAGCATGAGCAGGACCGCAGGCAGCATGCCTGGCGGCCAGGGACAGGCTGTCCAGGAGGCCGGCCCGGCTGCCCACCCTCATCCGCCGCTGATCGGCTCCGGCGAGCCCGGGCCGTTTCGCGTGGTCAACCCGCAGGGGCGGGCCAGCCTGCTCCTGGTCTGCGATCACGCCAGCAACCGGATTCCGGCCGCGCTGGACAACCTCGGCCTGGACGCGCTGGCGCTGGGCCGGCACATCGCCTGTGACATCGGCGCCGGGGAAGTGACCGAGCGGCTCTCGGAGCGGCTCGACGCCCCGGCCGTGCTGGCCAGCTACTCGCGCCTCGTGGTCGACTGCAACCGCGGCCTCGCCGACCCGACCTCGATCCTTGCCGTGAGCGACGGCGAAATGATCCCCGGCAATCATGGCCTGGACGAGCAACAGAAGGCCGAGCGGGCGCGCCAGTTCTTCTATCCCTACCACGATGCTATCCGGCGCCGGCTCGAGAGCTTCCAGCGGCGCAGCATCGTGCCGGCCTTCGTGGCCATCCACAGTTTTACCCCGATCTTCAAGAACTTCCGGAGACCGTGGCAGATCGGCATCCTCTGGGACGCCGACCCGCGGATTCCCGTGCCGCTGATGCAGGCATTGCGGGCCCAGGGCATCAATGTCGGTGACAACGAGCCATATTCCGGCAAGGCGCCCGCCGACCACACGGTGGACCACCACGCCGAGGGCGGGGGACTGCCCCACGTGTCGATCGAGATCCGCCAGGACCTGGTGGACCATCCGGACGGGGTCGCGCGCTGGGCGCGCATCCTCGGCGACACGCTGGAGCAGATCCTCGCCGACGAGAGCTTGTACAGGAGGTTCGGGGAGGCCTGAGATGAGCGACAAGGAGCCCAGTTTCACCGTCGGCGTGGAGGAGGAATACCTGCTCGTCAATCGGGAGACGCGCGACCTCGTCACCGACATGCCCGAGTCGATGATCGAGGATTGCGAGCACGAGATGGAGGCCCGCGGCCAGGTCAGCCCCGAGTTCCTGCGGGCGCAGATCGAGGTCGGCACCAAGGTCTGCAACAGCATGGCCGAGGTGCGTGACGAGCTGCGCTGGATGCGTGACTGCGTGATCAAGGTCGCCGAGCGCCATGGCTGCGCGCCGATTGCTGCCTCCACGCATCCCTTCGCCCACTGGCTTGACCAGCGTCACACTGCCAAGGAGCGCTACGACAACCTTGGCCGGGAACTTCAGGCCACTGCGCGGCGGCTGCTGATCTGCGGCATGCACGTGCACGTCGGGATCGAGGACGAGGAGACGCGCATCGACCTGATGGGCCAGTTCGCGTATTTCCTGCCGCATCTGCTCGCGCTGTCCTGCTCCTCGCCGTTCTGGGAAGCCCAGAACACCGGGTTGAAGTCTTTCCGGCTGACGGTATTCGACGCCCTGCCGCGCACCGGCATGCCGGAGAATTTCCGCAGCTGGGCGGAGTACGAGCGCCACGTGGAGCTCATGGTCGACGCCGGGCTGATCGAGGACGGCACCAAGATCTGGTGGGACGTGCGCCCGAGCGCGCGCTACCCGACGCTCGAGACGCGGGTCATGGACGTCTGCACGCGGGTCGACGATGCGGTCTGCATCGCCGCCATCAACGTTTGCCTGCTGCGCATGCTGTATCGCCTGCGGCGCTCGAACCAGCGCTGGCGCACCTACGCGCGCATGCTGCTGATGGAGAACCGCTGGCGGGCGATGCGCTACAGCTTCGACGAGGGCCTGGTCGATCTCGGGCGCGGCGAGATCGTGCCCCATGCGGATAACCTGGGCGATTTGATCGAGCTCATCCGCGAGGACGCGGAGGCGCTTGGCTGCACGGCCGAGGTGGAGCATGCATGGAAAATTCTCGAGTGCGGCACCAGCGCCCACCGCCAGGTGGCGGCTTTCGAGCGCGCCCTGGCCGCCGGCGCCTCACATCATGAGGCGTTGCAGGCGGTCGTCGACCTGCTGGTCGAGGAGACGAGGCTCTGAGGCTTCCCCCTAGGCCTCGACCTGCGGCAGCCGGATGCTGGTCACTTCGGCTCTGAAGAAAGGGAAGTAATCGGGCGTGCCGATGAGGTTGCCGCCCGCGACCCGGAAAGGCAGGCGGTAGCCGCCGACCTGCCGGAAATCCGCCAGGTCGCCGCCGAAGGGCTGCTCACGGTATTCCTGCTCGGGATTCGCGTTGCTCCAGCGCTGGATGACGATCCGCTGCGGCTGCCCGTCGGCACCGACGGTGAGCTCCACGTCCTGGACGAAATCATTGTGACTCACGATCGCGCGCGCCCGGTCGGCGTCCACCGGCTCCCAGCGCACGTGTTCGCCGGGCAGCAGGCTGGCCGGCAGCCAGAAGGCGCCCTCGGCGACCACGCGGCCGAAGGCCGAGCGCTGGTGGTCCGCGCCCGACGCGCGGACGACGGGGACGAGGCCGCCGAGCCAGAAGCGCGTCCACGAGGTGTCCGGGGCCGCGCCGTCGGAGCCGCGGAACAGCCGCGTCCGCAGGCGCCAGACGAGCCCGAAGGGCGGGGCCAGCACCTGCGAGGCCTGCATGTCCTGGTAGCGCGGGTCGTCCTTCGTGCCGAGCCCCAGCTGACCGCGCATCTCCAGCTCGGCGACCGTGACCAGCGGGGTGCCTTCCGCGATGGCGAAGGCGAAGAAGCGACGGGCCGGCTCGGGGAGATCGGCCACCCTATCGAGACTGAAGGCGCGGCCGGCGGGACCGGCCAGCTCCGCGAGCGCCCGCGCCAGCCCCCGGTCAGCGCGCAGGTCCAGCGCGCGCCAGGCGAGCAGCAGGCCGGCGAGGAGCAGCAGGCCGGCCAAGAGGGTCAGGAACACGGTCATGCAGGCGCAGCGGGTCGCTCGTCCGGTCCGGCCGGCAGCACCCGGTCGGATTACTTGGCGGCGGCCCCCGGGGCCGTCGGGTAGCGTGCGAACAGCTCAGCCACCACCGCGTCGATCGCCGCCCGAGGATTCTCCATCGCCTTCTTCGTCAGCCGGCCCTCGACCACGCCTTCCCAGACCAGCATTTTGCGCCCGGCATCGACCACGTCGACGTTCACCGTGCCGACCTTGTAGTTCACCGTCTCGACCTCGGTGGAGTACATCGGGAAGGGCGAGTACATCATCCCGCGGTAACCGTAGTAACCGGGGTAGGTCATCATCGGCGCCGGTGACGGCCGTGACCGTACCTCGGTCTTCTCGGTCGACATCGCGTTGAAGTTCACCAGCAGGTCGGGGTCCTGCTCGGTGTAGGTGTAGCCGAGTTTCTCCAACTCGCGGCGGGTGGCGTTCTTGAAGTGCTGCGTGACCAGCGAGGAATAGCCAGCCTGGTCGGTCCCGAGCTGCTCGAAATAGCCGAAGGTCTGGTAGCGATTGAAGTCCACGGAGGGGTCATAATCGACCCGGTAGTCCGGCTTGGAGGCGCATCCGGCCGCCATCAGGGCAACGGCAAGCACATACGTCAGCTTGATCCGGTTCATCGCATCATCCTCGTGGTCTTCAGTGTTTCCAAAGCTAGACTATCCCCTCTCGGTCGGCAACCGGACGGGAAGTCATGTGCAGCAACAAGCTTCCGGGACCGCCAGGCGCTGCTGCGGCTGTGTTTCCTGGCCGACCCTAGGGCGCGCTTCCCAGTTCTCCCTCGAGCGCGGCGAGGGCCGCGTCCCCCGGATTGACGGCGAGCGCCTCGGCCAGCACCTCGCGGCCAGCCCCGGGACCACGGGTCGCGGCTGCGATCCGGACCAGCATCGCCCAGGCCTCCGTGCGCTGCGGGTCGAGTCGGACGGCCTCGCGGAAGGCGCGCTCGGCGGCCGGGAGGTTGCGCATCGAGGCAGCCATTCCGCCCAGCACCAGATGGGTCTCGGGGAAGTCGATCCGGTTGGCCATGGCCGCCTGCCACTCGCCCATGGCGGCCGTGATGCGGGCTTCCACGCTCGGCGGCATGCGCGCGATCCGGTCGTTCACCACGCGCTTCGCAGCCTCGATCCGAACCGAGCGGACCGGATCGGCGAGCAGGTCGAGGATGCGTCCCATGCGTTCCTGCGGCGGCGCGCCGCGCTGGACCTGCAGGGCGGAGATGCGCACCAGCGGGTCCGGGTCGGCGAGTTGCGGCGCCAGCCGGGTCGCGGTGTCGGGGTCTGCGGCCTGCGCGACCAGCCAGAGCGCCGTCGCCCGGACGATGCCGGGCTGGGTGCCGTCGGTTGCCAACGCAACGAGATCATCACGCGCAGCCGCCGGGTCCGCGCGCCCCCTAGCAAGGACTTCGCCGTAATGGGGTCCGCGAAGGGTGCTCTCCGGATACCACTCTGAGATCCTGGCTGCGGCCCAGTCCGCCGAGCGCCCGCCGTGGCAGTCGGTGCAGGCATCGGGACCACCGGTTGCGGCGGCGAGGTCCGGGCGCGGCACGCGGAAGCTGTGGTCGCGCCGGCCGTCCACGCCCATGTAGACGCGCTCGATCATGTGGCAGCTGCGGCACTGGGCGCCCTCGCTGCCCGGCTCGTGGAAATGGTGCTCGGGGCTGTCGTAGTGGCCGCGCCGGGCCGCGGGGAACAGCGGGTTGCCGGCCGGCGAGTGGCACTGGGTGCAGACGGCATTGCCATCCGCGACCAGGCGCGCCGAGTGCGCGTCGTGGCAGTTCATGCAACCGACGCCGTTGGCGTACATCTTCGACTGCAGGAAGGAGCCGTAGACGTACACCTCGTCGAGGATCTGGCCGTCCGCGTGGTACAGGCCGGGGCGCAGCGTCGCCAGGTTGTAGGCGTCGTGGTAGGGCGTCCCCGGCACGGGGTTGCCGTCGCCGTGGGCTTCGCGCCGTGAATGGCAGCCGGCGCATTGCTGCATGGCGGCTTCGGCGCTCACGCGGGCGAAGTCCATGGTGAAGCCCGCGGGGCCAAGGCCCGGTGCGATCTCCCGGCCCGCGAGCCAGTCGAGATGCGCGCTGCCGGGGCCGTGGCAGGCTTCGCAACCCACGCCGATTTCGGCCTGGGTCGAGCCATAGCGCCGGCGCTCGGCGTCGTAGTTCTTCTCGAAGCCCGTGGCGTGGCACTCGGCGCAGCGGGCGTTCCAGTTCTTGTAGGCGCCGGTCCAGTGCAGGCCATCCTCCGGCGGCAGGTC
>JASFEC010000079.1:0-9070 GCA_050125045.1 Gammaproteobacteria bacterium
CAGCACGGGCAGGACCCGCGCGAGCTCCTCGCCCGCGGCGACCGGCAATGCGCCGGGCCGCGTCGACTCGCCGCCGATGTCGATGATCGCCGCTCCGGCCCTGGCCATGGCCCGCGCATGCGCCACGGCCTCGGCAGGCGCCAGGAAGCGCCCGCCGTCCGAGAAAGAGTCGGGCGTCACATTGAGGACGCCCATCACGACGGGCGTCGACAGGTCTAGCGTCCGGGTACGGAGCTGGAGGGTGCGCGGGCTCATCCGAGGCATGATATCGCGGCGCGACACGAGGCAGCCAAAAAAAAGCCGGGGCGGTTACCGCCCCGGCCTTACTCTGGTCCGGGCGACGCGCCTCGGCGCGAGCACCCGATCGAACGATGGCGCCTCAGTGCTGGCTGGCGGGCCCGGCAATCGGGGGCGCGCCCTTCTCGTCGCCCTTCTGAGCCGGGCGGTCTTCCTCGGGCACCGGCGGGGGGTTGTCCGTCCAGTCGCTGGGCGGACGGGGCTCGTTTCCACTCATGATGTCCTTGATCTGCTGCTCGTCGATGGTCTCGTACTTCACCAGCGCCTCCGCCATGGTGTGCAGCTTGTCCATGTGGTCTTCGAGGATCTGCTGCGCGCGACGATAGTTGTTGTCGATGATCGCGCGGATCTCCTCGTCGATGGCGTGCGCCGTGACGTCCGAAACCTGCTTGTGCTGGGTCACCGAGCGGCCCAGGAAGATCTCGCCATCGTCCTCGCTGTAGGCCAGCGGCCCGAGACGCTCCGACAGGCCCCACTTGGTCACCATGTTGCGCGCCAGGCTGGTGGCCCGCTCGATGTCGTTGGAGGCGCCCGTCGTCACGGCGTCGGCGCCGAAAATGAGCTCCTCGGCAATGCGGCCGCCGAACAGCGACGCGATCTGGCTCTCCAGACGCCGCCTGCTGTAGCTGTACCGATCCTCCTCGGGGAGGAACATCGTCACGCCAAGAGCACGGCCCCGCGGGATGATGCTGACCTTGTAGACCGGGTCGTGGTCGGGCACCGAGAGACCGACGATGGCGTGGCCCGCCTCGTGGTAGGCAGTGAGCTTCTTCTCGTCGTCGCTCATCACCATCGAGCGGCGCTCCGCGCCCATCATGATCTTGTCCTTCGCCTTCTCGAACTCCTCCATGGTCACCGTGCGCCGGTTCGCCCTGGCCGCGAACAAGGCAGCCTCATTCACCAGGTTGGCGAGGTCGGCACCCGAGAAGCCCGGCGTGCCGCGCGCAATGATGGCGGGACGCACGTCGTCGCCGAGCGGCACCTTGCGCATGTGAACCTTGAGAATCTGCTCGCGTCCCCGCACGTCCGGCAGCGGCACAACGACCTGGCGATCGAAGCGACCCGGCCGAAGCAGCGCCGGATCCAGCACGTCAGGCCGGTTGGTGGCTGCGATGACGATAATGCCCTCGTTGCCCTCGAAACCGTCCATCTCGACCAGCAGCTGATTGAGCGTCTGCTCGCGCTCGTCGTGTCCGCCGCCGAGGCCGGCGCCGCGATGCCGGCCGACCGCGTCGATTTCGTCGATGAAGATGATGCAGGGCGCATGCTTCTTGGCCTGCTCGAACATATCCCGCACCCGGGAGGCACCGACGCCCACGAACATCTCGACGAAGTCTGAACCGGAAATGGTGAAGAACGGCACCTTGGCCTCGCCCGCAATGGCCCGGGCCAGCAGCGTCTTGCCGGTGCCCGGCGACCCAACCATCAGCACGCCCTTCGGAATCTTGCCCCCGAGGCGCTGGAACTTCGCCGGATCCTTGAGGAAGTCGACGATCTCGCTGACCTCTTCCTTGGCCTCCTCGACGCCGGCCACGTCGGTGAAGGTCACGCTGACCTGATCCTCGCCGAGCAGGCGGGCCCGGCTCTTGCCGAAGGACATCGCCCCCCGGCCGGCGCCCCCTCCCTGCATCTGGCGCATGAAGTAAATCCAGACGGCGATCAACAGCAGGATCGGGAAGGACGAGATGAACAGCTGCATCAGGAACGACTGCCGCTGCGGCGGCGCCGAGCGGAATTCCACGCCGGCCTGCTTCAGCTCACCGATCAGCGCACGGTTGTCGGTCTCCGGGCTGAACGTCGTGAAGCGCTCGCCACTGCTGAAGGTGCCGTTGATCTTGTCACCTTCGAAAACGACGTCGCTGACGGAACCGTCATCGACGCGCTCCAGGAAAGTGGAGTAAGGGATGTCCTGGGCAACGCGGGGCGCGGTACCAAAGCTGTTGAACACGGTCAGCAAGACGACCGCGATCACGATCCACAAGACGATGTTCTTGGCTAGGTCATTCAACGAAACTGCTCCTCAAGTACCGTGCCGGGTCGACGCCCGTTTCGATTAGACACTACATGACGCGGTAGTTTCCCGCCACCAGGTAAAACTCGCGGCTCCTGTCCCTGGAAGCTTTCGGTTTTCGCAGTCGTACGGTTTCGAAACGATCCCGTGCCGCCGCCACCAGGGCATCGCTGCCTTCCCCCTGGAACACCTTGATCACTGCCCCGCCCCCCTCGGCCAGCCGCTGGAGGGCAAAGTCCAGCGCCAGTTCGGCCAGGTGCATCGCCCGAGGCTGGTCCACGCTGGCCACCCCACTGATATTGGGGGCCATATCGCTCAACACAAGCTGCACTGCCGTACCGGCGAGCGCCTGCTCGAGTGCATCCAGAGCGTCCTCTTCGCGGAAATCACCCTGGACGAACTGCACACCAGGCAGCGGGTCCATGGGCAGGAGGTCCAGCGCCACCACGCGGCCGTGCGACCCCACGATGCGGGCGGCATACTGCGCCCACGCTCCCGGTGCGGCGCCGAGGTCGACGACCGTCATACCGGGCCGGAGGACCCGGTCCTTGTCCTGGATTTCCTTCAGCTTGAATACGGCGCGCGAGCGCCAGCCTTCCTGCTGCGCCCGTTGCACGTAGGGATCGGCCACGTGCTCGTCCATCCACCGCCGTCCCCGGCGCGTCCGGCCCGTCATGCCACTCTCGCCTCGGCCCGGGCCGCGCCGCCTGCTAGACTGGCGTCCCCGCGCCCACCGCCGGCCTCGGGTATATATGAGAGTGAACTTAAAGTAATCATTCTATGCCACTGACGGAAAAACAAAAAAAGCACCTAAGACGTATCGGCCATACACTGGAGCCGGTACTACTGACGGGCGGCGCCGGGATGACGCCGGGCCTGCTGGCCGAACTCGACATCACCCTGGCCCACCACGAGCTGGTCAAGGTGCGGGTCCGCGCCGGTGATCGCGCGACCAGGGACGCGATGATCGAGTCAATGTGCGAAGCCGCGGGCGCCGAGCTGGTCCAGCGCATCGGGCACGTCGCCTTGCTGTGGCGAGCCAATCCCGAGCGGCGTCGGGTTCCGCTCGCCTAGGCTCAGACGTACTCCACCCTGAGGATGTGATAGACCCGGTCACCGCCCGGCGCCTCGACCCGCACCTCGTCGCCCTCGCTCTTGCCGATCAGGGCGCGGGCGATCGGTGACGCGATGGAGATCCGGCCGGCCCGGATGTCGGCTTCTTCCTCGCCCACGATCTGGTAGCGCAGCTCCGCGTCCTCTGCCTCCGAGAACAGCTCGACGGTGGCGCCGAAGACCACCCGCCCGCCGGCGTTGATCGCGGCAACTTCGATGATGTCGGCATGAGAGAGCTTGTACTCCAGGTCGCGAATCCTCGCCTCGACCATGCCCTGCTGCTCCTTGGCCGCATGGTACTCAGCGTTCTCCTTCAGATCGCCGTGGGCCCGCGCCTCGCCGATAGCCGCGCTGATGCGCGGCCGCTCGACATTCTTGAGCCGGGTCACCTCATCCTGCAGCCGCGCGGCCCCGGCCGCCGTCATGGGCACTTTTGTGGTCACTGTGCGATCTCCCGGTGGAGGTCCTGCAGGCGGTTGACCTCGGTCGCGTCAAGATGGTCGAGCGCGACACAGGTCGCCTTCGCAGCGGAAATGGTCGTGTAGTAGGTCACCTTGCGGTGCACGGCCTCCCGCCGAATGGAGTGGGACTCGCGGATCGCCTGGCGGTTGTCGGTCGTGTTCACGACCAGGCTGATCTCGCCGTCCTTGATCATGTCGACGATATGCGGGCGGCCCTCGCGGACCTTGTTGACCGCCCGGCAGGCGACGCCCGCGTCCTCGATCGCCCGGGCGGTGCCTCGCGTCGCAACCAGCTGGAAGCCGCGATCGACCAGGATCCGGGCCAGCTCAATGGCCCCGTCCTTGTCCTGGTCGCGCACGCTGATCAGCGCCGTCCCCCCGCGTGGCAGGACTACGCCGGCCGCGAGCTGGGCCTTGGCATAGGCCTCACCGAAGAAGCGGCCCGCGCCCATCACCTCGCCGGTCGACTTCATCTCGGGGCCGAGGATCGGGTCGGCACCGATGAACTTGGCAAAGGGGAAGACGGAAGCTTTTACCGACAGGTAGTCAGGGCGTTTCTCCCCCGCAATGTCCTGCTCCTTGAGGCTGATGCCGGCCATGCAGAGCGCCGCGATCTTGGCCAGCGGCCGCCCGGTCGCCTTCGAGACGAAGGGCACCGTGCGGGACGCGCGGGGGTTCACCTCCAGCAGGTAGATCCTGCCGTTCTGGATCGCGAACTGCGTGTTCATCAGGCCCTTCACCTTCAACGCCCGCGCCAGGCGCCTGACCTGGTCGCGCAGCTGCTCCTGCATCGACGGATCGAGCGTGTTCGGCGGCAGGCAGCAGCCGGAGTCCCCGGAATGCACGCCGGCCTGCTCGATATGTTCCATGATGCCGCCGATCACCACCGACTCGCCGTCGCTGACGATATCGATATCCACTTCGACCGCGTGGTCGAGGAAGCGGTCGAGCAGGATCGGCGTGTCTTCCGAGACCTTGACGGCAAACTGCATGTAGGTACGCAGCTCGGACTCCGAGAACACGACCTCCATTGCGCGCCCGCCCAGCACGTAGGACGGCCGGACCACCAGCGGATAGCCGATTTCCTCTGCCAGCCGCACCGCATCCTCGACGTTCCGCGCCGTGCGGTTGGCAGGCTGCAGCAACTCCAGCTCCTCGACCAGGTGCTGGAAGCGCTCCCGGTCCTCGGCCAGGTCGATGGAGTCGGGGCTGGTGCCGATGATCCGGGCGCCGGCGGCCTCGAGCTGGCGCGCCAACTTCAGCGGAGTCTGGCCGCCGAACTGCACGATGATGCCCTCCGGCTTCTCCAGCTCGACGATTTCCATCACGTCCTCGAAGGTCAGCGGCTCGAAGTACAGCCGGTCCGAGGTGTCGTAGTCCGTGCTCACTGTCTCCGGGTTGCAATTGACCATGATGGTCTCGAAACCGGCTTCGCGCAGCGCCAGGGCCGCGTGCACGCAGCAGTAGTCGAACTCGATGCCCTGCCCGATCCGGTTCGGCCCGCCGCCGAGGATCATGATCTTGCGACGCTCGCTGGGAGCGGCCTCGCACTCCTCCTCGTAGGTGGAGTACATGTAGGCCGTGGTGGTCGCGAACTCGGCGGCGCACGTGTCGACACGCTTGAAAACCGGCCTCAGGCCGTGCGCCACGCGCCGGGCGCGTACTTCACCTTCCTTCACGCCGACCAGGCGCGCCAGGCGCGCGTCAGAGAACCCCATCCGCTTGAGGCGCCACATCCGGTCGCGACTCAGGGCCTCGAGACCGCCCGCCCGCACCGTCGCCTCCTCGCGGACCACTTCCTCGATCTGGGCCAGGAACCAGGGGTCGATATGCGTCCAGTTGAACACCGTTTCGATGTCGCATCCGGCGCGGAAGGCGTCGCCCACGAATAGCAGCCGGGTGGCGCCGGGGAAGCGCAGCTCACGCTCGATTCGCTGCATGGTCGGCTCGTCCCAGGGCGGCTCCACCTGCTCGTCGAGGCCGTTGCAGTCCGTCTCCAGGCCCCGCAGGGCCTTCTGCAGCGATTCCTGGAACGTGCGGCCGATCGCCATCACCTCGCCCACGGACTTCATCTGGGTCGTCAGCAGGGGGTCGGCATCGGGGAACTTCTCGAAGGTGAAGCGCGGGATCTTGGTGACGACATAATCGATCGCGGGCTCGAAGGACGCCGGCGTCGCGCCGCCCGTGATGTCGTTCTGCAGTTCGTCGAGCGTGTAGCCGACTGCCAGCTTGGCCGCCACCTTCGCGATGGGGAAGCCGGTCGCCTTGGACGCCAGCGCAGACGAACGGGACACGCGCGGGTTCATCTCGATCACGATCAGCCGGCCGTCCTCGGGATTGACCGCGAACTGCACGTTCGAGCCGCCGGTCTCGACGCCGATCCGCCGCAGCACGGCAATCGACACGTCGCGCATGCGCTGGTATTCCTTGTCCGTCAGCGTCTGGGCGGGAGCAACGGTGATCGAGTCGCCGGTGTGCACGCCCATGGGATCGAGGTTCTCGATCGAGCAGACGATGATGCAGTTGTCCTTGCGGTCCCGCACCACCTCCATCTCGTATTCCTTCCATCCCAGCACGGATTCCTCGAGCAGCACCTCGTTGGTCGGTGACAGGTCGAGCCCGCGCTCGACGATCGTCTCGAACTCGTCGGCGTTGTACGCGATGCCGCCGCCCGTGCCGCCGAGCGTGAAGCTCGGGCGGATAATGGTGGGAAAGCCGATCTCCGCCTGGATGGCGCGTGCCTCCTCCATGCTGTGGGCGACTGACGAACGGGGCACCTCGAGGCCGATTTCGATCATGGCCTTGCGGAACAGGTCGCGGTCCTCGGCCGTGTCGATGGCTTCCCGGGAGGCCCCGATCAACTCGACGCCGTGCTTCTCGAGGACGCCGTGCGCCACGAGGTCGAGCGCCGTGTTCAACGCCGTCTGGCCACCCATGGTCGGCAGCAGGGCGTCGGGGCGCTCCTTCTCGATGATCCGCTCGAGGATTCGCCAGTCGACCGGCTCGATGTAAACCGCGTCGGCTGTGTCCGGATCCGTCATGATGGTCGCGGGGTTGGAATTCACCAGGATGACCCGGTAACCCTCCTCGCGCAGAGCCTTGCAGGCCTGCGCCCCGGAGTAGTCGAACTCGCAGGCCTGGCCGATGACGATCGGGCCCGCGCCGATGATGAGGATGCTCTCCAGATCCGTCCGCCTAGGCATGCCGCACACCCTTCATCATGGCCGTGAACCTGTCGAACAGCGGCCGCAGATCGTGCGGGCCGGGGCTCGCTTCAGGGTGACCCTGGAACGAGAATGCAGGGCAGTCCGTGCGCTCGATCCCCTGCAACGTGCCGTCGAACAGCGAGCGATGCGTCGGTCGCAGGTTTGCCGGGAGCGATTCCTCGTCGACGGCAAAACCGTGGTTCTGGCTCGTAATCAGAACCTGGCCCGTGTCGAGGTCCTGCACCGGGTGATTCGCACCGTGGTGGCCGAACTTCATTTTCACGGTGCGCGCCCCGCCGGCCAGGCCGAGGATCTGGTGACCGAGGCAGATCCCGAACACCGGCACGCCGGCCTCCATGCAGGCGCGCGTCGCCGCGATGGCGTAATCGCAGGGCTCCGGGTCGCCGGGCCCGTTCGACAGGAACACGCCGTCGGGGTTCATCGCGAGCACCTCTGCGGCCGGGGTCATCGCCGGCACAACGGTGACCTGGCAGCCGGCGTCCACCAGCAGGCGGAGAATGTTGCGCTTGATGCCGAAGTCCCAGGCCACGACCCGGTGCACGACCTGCGGCCCGGTCGCTTCCGACTCCTGCGGATGACGCCAGGCGCCCTCGGTCCACTCGTACGGCTCGCCCGTCGTCACGACCCGCGCCAGGTCCATGCCCTTCAGGCCGGGAAACTGCCTGGCCCTTGCCACCGCGAGATCGCCGTCGTCGCTGTCGCCGAGGATGCAGCCGGCCTGGGCGCCTTTCTCGCGGATCAGCCGCGTCAGGCGCCGGGTGTCGAGATCGGAGATCGCCACCAAGCCCTCGCGTTGCAGGAATTCCGGCAAAGATTCCGCCATGCGGTAGTTGCTGGGCAGGGGCGGCAGGTCGCGGATAATCAGGCCGGCCGCGTAGACGCGCTCAGACTCGTAGTCGTCGGGATTAGTGCCGGTATTGCCGATATGCGGGTACGTCAGGGTGACAATCTGCCGCGCATAGGAAGGATCCGTGAGAATCTCCTGGTAGCCCGACATCGCGGTATTGAACACCACCTCGCCGACGGTCTCGCCCGGCGCGCCAATCGAGCGGCCGCGAAAAATCGTGCCGTCTTCAAGTCCCAGGACTGCCGGCTGCGTCACTTCATCTCCCGGATTTTTCTCACGCGCATGCTAAAAAGCGGGTCGGGCCCGCGCTGGTCCCTTCCCGCTCCTGACCCGGAGGGGCCCCGGCCCCGCTGCTCGCGGGACCGAAATTCGCCTCGGGTGAGATCAGGCCAACGCCTGAATTCGATAGTCTACTTACCGCCCGCCGGGGTGTCCACGCGTCCGAGCCCCAGGACATCAACCAGCGAGTAACTCCCGGGTGCCCGTCCGGCCAGCCACGTCGCAGCCCGCAGCGCACCGCGCGCAAAAATCGCCCGGTCGGTAGCGCGGTGGGTGAGTTCCAGGCGCTCGCCTGGTCCCGCCAGGGTGAGCGTATGGTCGCCGACCACGTCCCCCAGTCGCTGCGCGGTGTAGGCCAGCCCGGGCGCCCGGAGGTGCCGGTCGGGTTCCGCAGCTTCCGAAGGTGCGCCGCGGCCGGTCACCACCGCGCGGCCCAGCGCGAGGGCCGTACCCGAGGGTGCATCCCGCTTGGCGGCATGGTGCACCTCGTGCACGCCCGCATCGAACTCATCCAGCGCCGCAGCAGCCAAGGTGGCAAGACGCTGCAAGACCGCTACGCCGGCGCTCATATTCGGGGCCCAGAGGACCGGCACCGTTTCTGCGGCCCGCGCCAGGGCTGCCCGTGCCTCCTCGTCCAGCCCCGTAACGCCACAGACCAGGCCGACACCGGCCCGCCGGCAGGCCTCGGCATTTCCGGCCACCGCGCCCGCCAGCGTGAAGTCGACGGCGATCTCTGCGTCGGCCAGTGCGGCCGCGGCCGAGTCGACCAGGGGCAGCCCGGCAGGCGCCAGCCCCGCCGCCTCGCCGGCATCCTGCCCGGCCAGCCCCGACTCGG
>JASFEC010000080.1:0-9069 GCA_050125045.1 Gammaproteobacteria bacterium
CAGGGTCATGCCGGCGGGGGCGATGGACGGCGTCCAGTGAATCAGAGGATCCTCCATGCCGGGCCGCGACGTGTACGGCGAGATGCGCGCCCCGGAATAGTCCACGCCGAACGTCGCGACGGGCCAGCCGTAGTTGCGGCCCGGCTGGACCAGGTTGAGCTCGTCGCCGCCGCGCGGGCCGTGCTCGTGGGCCCACAGGCGTCCGGTGTCGGGGTCGAACACCAGCCCCTGCACGTTGCGGTGACCGTAGCTGTAGATTTCCGGCAGGGCCTCGGGGTTTCCGACGAACGGATTGTCCGGGGGCACGCCGCCGTCGGGCCGGATGCGCACGATGGCGCCGGTATGGCTGTCGAGACGCTGGGCCTCCTCGCGGTAGTCGAACGCATCGCCGAGCCCTGCCACAAGCGTGCCGTCGCCGAGGAAGGCCATCCGCCCGCCGTAGTGGACGGGGGTGTCGCGCGGCGGCTGGATGTCGAAGATGACCTCGACGTCGACGAACTCGTTCCCGCGCAGGCGGCCGCGCACTACGCGTGTCCCGCTGGCCGCAGCATCGCCGTGAGCCAGCGACAGGTAGATCCAGCCGTTGGCCTCGTAGCCCGGGTCGGGCAGGACCTCGAACAGCCCGGCCTGGCTGCGCACGAAGGCCTCCGGCACGCCCTGCACCGGCTCCGGCAGCAGCTCGCCGTTTTCGATGATCCGGAGTCGTCCGGCCCGCTCGGTCACCAGCTGGCGGCCATCGGGCAGGAAAGCGATCGACCAGGGATGCTCGAGCCCGGCCGCGACCGTCTCGATCCGGTAGGCGGACTCGGCGGCTGCGGCGGACACGATGCCCGCCAGGGCGAGAACGATGCAGGACAACAGGCGGCTGGCAAACATGGCGTGCTTTGGGCTGCGGGGACTGCAACAATAATAAGCGCCCCGGCACTGCCGGGACCATCGTGACGCTACCGGAGATGACCCGCCCGATGAGATTCCTGCGCCTGCTGCTGGCCTGGCTGGTCGCTGCCGCCGTGACCGGCGTCATCGGCAGCCTCATCCAGACCCAGTTCGGTCTCGCCGCGATCAGCGCCCTCGGCGTGTCCGTCCCGGCGGGCGTGCGCCTGCTCACCACCCTGCAGGACCTGGCCGGCTTCGCCCCCGTCCTCGCTGCGCTGGCCGCCGGCGGCTTCATGCCGGCCTTCCTCGTCGCCGCGCTGCTGTTGCGCTGGTGGCCAGGGCATCCGGGGCTGCTCTACGGCCTCGCCGGCGGCACGGCTATTGCGGTCGCCCTGCTGCTGATGGAAGCGACACTGCCCATCACCGCCATCGGCGCGGCCCGCTCGCTGGCGGGCATCGGCGCCCTGGTCCTGGCGGGGGCCGCGGGCGGGCTGACCTTCGCGCGGCTGGCGCCGGCCAAGCGCGCGGCTCGCGTGGCATAGGGCGCAGGCGCGCTGCTAAGCTGCGGAACCCGAGAGGCCCGGAACGGTCAGAACATGGCCCGGAACAACTATCCCTCCGAGGAGATGTCCGAATGAAAGTTACTGCTGCCCTGCTGAGCCTGCTGGCTGTCGTCGCGGTGTCGCCCGTGCTTGCCGGCGACGTCATCCGCCTGTCCGAGCCGGTCGAGGTCGGCGACGGCTACGAAGTGTTCGGCGCGCCCGTCGGCGAGGTCGGCGAACCGGTCCGGCTCGGCGACATCGTGGCCGCCAGCGACAAGTACGCCGGCCAGACCATACTGGCCACGGCAAAGGTCGCCAAGGTCTGCCAGAAGAAGGGCTGCTTCTTCGTGGCCCACGACGGCGATGCCACCGCCCGCGTGACCTTCGTCGATTACAGCTTCTTCGTGCCCACCGATTCCGGCGGCAAGGACGTCACCATCGTCGGGACCTTCAACCGCAAGGTGCTCTCCGAGGCCCAGGCGAAGCACTACGCCGAGGACGCGGGCGAGGACCCGGCCAAGGTCCAGGGACCGGCCGAGGAGTACTCGATCGTCGCCACCTCGGTGGTGATCCCGACCACCTGACGCGTGCTCCGTGGTTGCCGGATGAGCCCGTTACGGGGCCTTCCGAGCGGCATAAAGATTTCCAAGCGAGGGAGGCCCGTAACGGGGTCATCCATGTAGCACTTGGAACTCGCATGCAGTCAGGCCAGCCGATCGAGCCTGAGCCGCTGGCGCTCGTCGAACAGCCGGCGGCTGGCCGCCGTCACCGCCGCCACGGTGCCGAAGCCGGTGCCGACCGCGATCATGAAGAACACCAGCACCTGGTACTTCACCGCCAGGGCCGGCGGGCTGCCGCCGAGGATCTGGCCGGTCATCATGCCGGGCAAGCTGACCACGCCGGCCGCCGCCATCCCGTTGATGATGGGGATCATGCCGCTGCGCATGGCGTCGCGGCGCAGGTCGGCGATCGCCTCGCTCCAGCTCATGCCCAGCATCAGCCGCCCCTCGATCACCGCGCGCTGCCGCCAGGCACTGTCCGTGAGGCGGTCCATGCCCAGCGCCACGCCCGTCATGGTGTTGCCCAGCAGCATGCCGAGCAGCGGGATGGCGTACTGCGGCGTGTACCAGGGCTGCGGGCCCACGATGGCCAGCAGCGCAAACACGGTGACGGCGAAGGCGGAGATGAACATCGACACCGTGCCGATGGCGAATGCCCAGCCGCCGGTCATCCGCCGTTTCTGGCGGGACATCACCTCGCGCCCGGCGAGCAGCAGCATCACCGTGGCCATCAGGGCCACCCAGTGAAGAGCGGCGATCGAGAAAAGCGCTTCCAGCACCAGGCCGATCAGGGCCAGCTGGATCACCATCCGGGTGGCCGCGACAACGAGATCGCGACTCAGGCCCAGGCGGCCGAGATGGGTCACGACCGCCAGCGCCAGCACCAGCCCGGCGCCAATGGCCAGCTGCCACCACGAGAGGTCGATCAGCTCCTGTTGCATGGCTGCTCCTCCAGGTGGTCGCCGCGGATGACGTAATGGCGGTCGGCGACGCGTGCGATCTGCTCGCGGTCATGCGCCACCCAAAGGACGGGTATGCCTTCGCGCCGGCAATACGCCTGCAGCCAGGCCTCCACCTGCTGTGCGAGGGCCGGATCGAGGTTGGCCGTCGGCTCGTCCAGCAGCAGTGCGCGCGGCGCGTGCGACAGCGCGCGCAGCACAGCCAGGCGCTGCTTCTCGCCCGAAGACAGGCGGCTGACCTCCCAGTCGAGCACGCCCGAATCGAAGCCGAAGGCATCCAGGCTGCCGGGGGCCGGGTCGAGGAAATGCGCGGCCACAGTGTCGGCCCACCAGCTGCTCTCCGCCGGCACCAGCATCACCCAGGCCCGCCAGCATTGGGCGGGTACCTCGGCTCGCTCGTCCGCGCCCAGCACCACCCGCCCCTCGTGCGGATCGAGATCCGCGATCGCACGCAGCAGGCGGCTCTTGCCGGAGCCGGACTCGCCGGAGATGCAGACGATCTCGCCCGGCTCGATCCGCAGGGCGACGCGCTGCAGCAGTCCGACCGCGACGCCATCGAGGACCAGCGCGTCACCCGCGCCGGGGCGCGCGCCGGACTGCCTTAGCTCGGCATTCACCTCACTGCTTCCTCGCGGTCGGCCATGGCAGGGCGCAGTGTAGCGGCTGCCGGGCGCGGCCGTCGCTCAGCGTCGCGGAAAGAGGCTGAACTCCACGCGATTGTTGCGCGCCGCGATGGCATTCCACTCGCCCGCCGTCGTGATGTCGGGCGGGAAATCGTACAGCCGCTGCGAATCGCGGCTGCCGCGCAGGACCACGTCGAGATCGATCCCGCCCCGGCTGAGCATCGGCGCCGCGGCGAGGAACTCCTGGAAGGCCGACGACTGGGCGGCCGCAGGCATCGCCTCGGCCAGAGGGTTCCCCACGACCTCGCAGGCGCTCAGCGGTGTCGTCGGATCGGCCAGCCGGTAGCGGCCGGTCTCGTCAACCCGCATGCAGAACTCCCCGAGGTGGGCGTCGATACGCACCGACCCGTCGAAGCCGGCCGCGGTCAGCCGGGCCAGCAGCTCCGTTACCTGTTCCAGGCGCCGGTCGTCGAAGGGCAGCTCGCCGAAGCCGAAGCGCGTGTCCTGGCTGGCAGCCCAGCCCAGCGCACCGACCAGCACCCGGTAGTCCGAGTCGGCCTCGCTTCCCCCGGCAGTGCGTGGACCCAGCGGGCCGGCCTGCTGCAGGCTGTCGAGGCTCTCGGACTGGGTCGCGATGGTCTGGCGCAGGCGGGCGTTGTCCGCCACCGCCTCGTCGCGCTGCTGGCTGGCCTGGATGAACAGCAGGAACAGCAACGCGATGGGCACGACGGCGAGCACGACCAGTGTCGCCACCATGCCCCAGTTCGTCCTCGGCTGGCGCGCCTCCGCCTCCTGCCGCGCCAGCTCGGCCTCCGCCTTCTGGCGGCCCCAGATCTCGTCGGCGACGCGGCGGGCGAAATCGCGGTTGCTCGCCAGGACGTCGGTGCGCAACTCGAGGTGCTGGTCCTGCAGGGTCCGGGTGATCAGCGCCTGGATCGAGGCGCCGAGCGCCTGGCGCTCGAGGGCTCTCTCGGTTTCGGATTCGCTGGCGGCCTTGACCTCGGCCTTTTCCTCCGTGGTCCGACGTCGCGCACGGGCGCGCCGGTCCTTGACCAGGCCCAGCTTGTGCAGCATCTCGAACAGCACGCCGGGCTGCACGTCCTTGGGCAGCACCCCGACGGCGCCCAGCGCCCGTGCCTGGCCCACGTACACTTCCCCCTCCTTGGCCGTGTACATCATGACCGGGATGAGCGCGGTGCGCGGGTCGCCCTTGATTGCCGACACGGCCTCGAAGCCGTCCATGCCCGGCATGCTGTGGTCCATGAAAATGACGTCGACGACCTGGTGTTTCAGGAAGTCGATGGCGGCCTCGCCGGACTCGGCGAAATCGACGTGCAGGTCGTAGCGCTCCAGCATGCGCTGCAGGGCCACGCGGGCAGCCCGGGAGTCGTCGACGACGAGAGCACGCTTCTGCGCCATGGGGCAAGACTTTCCTTCACTTCAGCCGATTAGTCCAGCCCTCAACCGCCTGCTACGCTTGGCGCATGCGGCGCGACGAATTCGAACAGGTGGTCGAGGATGTCCTGGAGCACCTGCCCGACTGGGCCCTGGAGCGGATCGACAACCTGCGGGTGGTCGTCGATGAATGGCCGTCCGAGGAACAGGACCCCGAAAACCACGGCCTGCTGGGACTGTACGACGGCATCGCCCTGCCCGAGCGCGGCCTCGACTACGTCGACGTCATGCCGGACACCATCTGGATCTTCCGCCAGCCTCACCTCGAGCTGGGGCTGGAGGATGCCCCGCTGCGCGAGGAGATCCGCCGCACGGTCTTGCACGAGCTCGCCCACTACTTCGGGCTGGACGACGACTACCTGGACGAAATCGGCTGGGGCTGAGGCCTCGCTACCAGCCGCCGCCACCGCCGCCACCACCACCACCGCCGGAGAACCCGCCCCCGCCGGACGAGGAGCCGGGCGCCGTGGAGGCCGAAGCGATGGCGGACGTGAGCGAGGCGCCGACGCCCGAGGTGAAGGTGCCGATGGACCGCGCGCTGAAGTGACCGTGGTACCAGCCGGGGTGGTAGCCCTGCCGGCCCGGGGCCTCCAGGCGCGCGAACACGGCGGCGAACTTCTCCGCCCATTCCTGCTCCACACCCAGCGCCAGCGCAAAAGGCAGGTAGCGCTCGAACAGCTCGGGCGTTTTCTCCGGCGGGTTGCGCAGGTTCAGCTCGTCCTTCTCGGCGATCTCGAGGTACTCGCGAAAGCCCTCGAGCTTGTCCATCAGGCGGCGGCCGCGGGCCGTCGGCGCCCGCAGCAGCCAGTAGAACAGGGGCAGCGCCAGGATCATGAGTATGAACGGCACGAACACCAGCGGCTGCCAGGCCCGCAGCAGCGCCACGGCGATGCCGAGTGCCAGGATCGCGCCGACTGCCGGCAGCAGCAGCAGGCCGTTGGTGATGAAGTAGATCCTGTTGTAATCACGCTTCAGGGCCTTCTCGTGCGCGCCCTTGGCGCCGGCCAGCAGCCGGTGGTTGTCCTGCTCGAGATCGACGGTGGAGCCGTCCTCGAAGAGCGCCGCGAGCAGCGTCTTTTCGCCCGGCGCAAGCGGCTGGCTGGACGTCGACCGCTGCAGCGTGTACTCGCCGTCGGACTCGTAGATCTCCAAGTGGCCGTTGACCGCCAGGTTCACGATGGCGGCGACGAACGCCCGGTTGTCGTAACCCATGCGCATGATGTAGCGGGTGGACGCGGGCGAGTAGCCCGAGGGCGGCTCGTAATGCGGAAAGATCACGCCACGCGGGGGGTCGATCCCGTAGCGGCGCCAGGCCCAGCCGAGATAACCGAGCACCAGCAGCAGGCCGAGGCCCGACACCAGCAGCCCCCGGTTGTCCCGCAGCAGCCAGCCCAGGCGTTGTGACCGGCTGGGCTCGGTGACATGGCCCTTCGGCCAGCCGACCACCACGGTGAGCCCTTCGCGCGGGCCGAGCGGCCGGCTGGCCGCGATTCGCACGACCTGGCCCTGCACCTCGGCCTGGTAGGCCCGCTCGCGACTGCCCTGCGGACCGGTAAAGGCCGTCGCGCCGATCTCTCCCGCGGGCACCGTATCCGGCAGGTGGACGACCGCGCGCGCGGCTTCGATGGGGAAGTCCCAGCCGGTGCCGGTGACGTTCCAGTAGAGCTCGTCGTGATCCTCGAAGAAGCCCAGCTGGCGGTTGGTTCGATACCGCACCAGGTACTCGTGCCGGCCCGGCTCGACCACCCGGTCAGCGCTGCCGGCATAGACCCGGATGCCGTTGCTCCGGCGCTCCGTATGCCAGGGCTCGGGGCGCCCGTTGCGCCGCACTTCCAGCACCTCGAAGCCCACGCGGTAGCGGTTGCCGAAGCGGTCGCGGTAGTCGGTGGGGAAATCGCGGAAAATGCCGCGCCGGACCCGCTCGCCCTCGGCCTGCACGGTGATGGTCTCGCTCACCGTCATGGTGGCGTCCGCATGCACCTCGATCTCGCTGTGGTAGTCGAGGATGCGCTCCGCGGCCTGGGCCACGCCCGCCGCGAGCCCGCTGAGCAGCGCGGCCAGCAAGACCGCTCGAACGCCACGCATCAGGCCAGCTCCACTCGGGGCGCGGCGCGAATCTCCCGCTCGTCGACGGCGAAAAACTCGGCGGGCCGGAAGGCGAAAGTGCCGGCGACCACCAGGTCGGGGAAAGTCTCAATCCGTGTGTTGTAAGCGCGCACGGCGCCGTTGTAGTAACGGCGGGCATACTGCAGCTGGTCTTCGGTGTCGACCAGGTCGCGCTGCAGCTGGAGGAAATTGCCGTCCGCCTTGAGGGTGGGATAGGACTCGGCCAGCGCGATCAGGCGGTGCAGCCCCGCCTCCATCTCGTCCTCCAGCCGCGCCTTGTCCGGCAGCCGCTCGGCGGCCTCGGCTCGCGTCCGCAGCTCCGTGACAGCGCTCAGGGTGGCGCGCTCGTAGTCTGCATAGGCCTTGACCGCCTCCACCAGGCGGGGCACCAGGTCATGCCGCCGCGTGAGCTGGACGTCGATGTCGCTCCAGGCGGAGCGAACCCGGTTGCGGTCCCGCACCAGGCGGTTGTAAATCCACACGCCCCACAGCAGCAGGGCGGCCGCCAGCGCCAGCACAAAAATCGTCATATGCGGTCCTCCTCCGCGCCGGGACGAAACCGCGGCTTCCTAACCGCTGATCGCCAGCTTCTCGCGATGGTAAAGCCGCGCCGCGACCAGCCACAGCAGCAGCCCGAGACCGAGGCCCGCGCCGGCATACACCAGCCACTCCAGCGCCGAGATCGCCTCCGAGCGCAGCACCATGAGCAGGGCCTGGTTCTGCGCCAGGAACGGCACGGCGAACATCCAGAGCTGGTTCTTCACCGGGCTGATCAGCAGCACCACCGTCGGGATGATGGGCAGCAGCATCAGCACGCTCATGTAGCTCTGGGCCTCCTTCACCGACTTGACGCTGGCCGAAATGAGCGTCAGTAGCGTGGTGCCGATCAGCACCATCGGGGCGAGGATGGCGAGCAGCTTGGCCATGGCGAGGAAGGACACGTCGACGCCCTTGAACGGCCCCGCACCGGCGAACTGGAAGCTGAGCTTGAAGCTCATCAGGATCAGCAACAGGCTCAGCATCCCGAAGGCGCACGCGGCCGCGATCTTGCCGCTCATGATGGCCTCACGGCTCGACGGCGTGGCCAGCAGGGGCTCCAGCGACTGGCGCTCCCGCTCGCCCGCGGTGACGTCGATCACGAGGTAGGCGCCGCCGAGAAAAGCGCTGAGGATCAGCAGGTAGGGCAGGAAGGCCAGCGCCATGCCGCGCCGCGCCTCCGGTGTCGACAGGTCGCGCCGACCGGACACCACGGCCTCGCCCAGCGCCGGGTCGACGCCCCGCATGAGCAGCCGCATGGTTGCGACCTGGCGACTGTAGCCGCGCAGGTTGCTCTCCACGCGGCCCACGGGAATCCGCGAGTCCTGGCGCGAACTGTCGTACAGGATCTCCACCAGCGCGGGGCGGCTGTCGAGCCATTGCGTGGCGAAACCCTCCGGGATGCTGAGTATCACCTCATAGTCCTGCGCGCGGATCGCGGCCTCGGGGTCGGCCGGCGGCTCGATGACGTCGATGTTCTGGGTCTCGAGGAAAGCGACCAGGTTCGGCGCCCGCTCGGCGCCGATCACCGGGAGTTCCAGCGTGCTCTCGAGCTGGGTGCGGGCCCGCTGCTCGGCCAGCGCGCCGATGCCCAGGATCATCGCCGGGAAGATCAGCGGCCCCATGAAGAGGCCGAGCATCACCGTGCGACGGTCGCGGAACAGGTCCAGCAATTCCTTGCGCATCACCGTCCAGACGACGCTCATGCCGCAAGCCCCTCTTCCGAGCCGATCAGCTTGACGAAAGCGTCCTCGAGGTTGTCCTCGCCGCTGATGCGGCGGAGCTCGTCCGCGCTGCCCTGGGCCGTGACCTTGCCCTTGGCGATGATGACGATGTGGTCACACAAGAGCCCGACCTCCTGCATGATGTGGCTGGACAGGATCACGCAGCGCCCCTGATCCTTCAGCGTCTT
>JASFEC010000081.1:0-9068 GCA_050125045.1 Gammaproteobacteria bacterium
GGTTCACGAGGAAGGCCTTCATGTTCGCGTGCACGGCCGAGGGCTTCCGGAACCAGAAGCCGATCAGCAGGTAGCTGACCAGGCCGACCGCTTCCCAGCCGAAGAAGAGCTGGAGGAAATTGTTGGCCATCACCAGCATCAGCATCGCGAAAGTGAACAGCGAGATGTAGCTGAAAAAGCGCTGGTAGCCCGGGTCGTCGTGCATGTAGCCGATGGTGTACACGTGGACGCAGAGCGACACGAAGGTCACAACGGTCATCATCAACGCCGACAGGCGATCCACCAGGAAGCCGACTTCGAGCCGCAGGCCGTCCACTACGGCCCATTCGTACACCGTGCCGTTGTAGGGCTGAATGCTGCCCGCCACCAGTCCCCACAGCACCCAGGCCGACAGCCCGAAGGACAAGGCGACGCCGAGAATGGTGACAGAATGGGCGCCGGCCCGGCCGACTTGTCGGCCGAACAATCCCGCCACCATGGCGGCGGCCAGCGGGGCGAGAACAATGGTGAGGTAGACGTTCTCCATGCCTCAGCCCTTCATGGAGTCCAGCTCGTCGACCTGGACGCTGCGCCGGCTCCGGAACAGCACGACCAGGATCGCGAGGCCGATCGCCGCTTCCGCGGCAGCAACGGTCAGGATGAAGAACACGAACACCTGGCCCGCGATGTCGTCGAGGAAGCGCGACAGGATCACGAAGTTGAAGTTCACTGCCAGCAGCATCAGCTCGACGCACATCAGCAGGAGGATGAGATTCCGCCGATTGATGAAGATTCCGGCGATCGCCAGCGTGAACAGGACGGCCGACAGCGTCAGGTAATGCGACAGGCCGATCATTCCTCGCGCTCCGCCTTCATTCGCACCAGTCGGACCCGGTCCTCCCGCCGCACGGCAAGCTGGGCGGGCACGTCCTGTACTTTCAGCCCCGGTCGCTTGCGCATGGTGAGGACGATCGCCGCGATGATCGCCACCAGCAGCAACACGGCAGCGAGTTCGAAGGCGTAAACATATTCGGTGTAGAGCACGGCCCCCAGCGCCTCGGTGTTGCTGTAGTCTGCTGCCGCGCGCTCTGGCGTGCCCAGCATGCTGAGCTCACCCGGCTGGGTCCACAGCACTACGGCGAGCATGGCGACGACCAGAGCCACGATGACAAGCGCGAGCGGCGCGTACTCCGTGAAACCGCCGCGCAGGCGCTGCGGCCCGACGTCGAGCATCATCACGACGAACAGGAACAAGACCATCACCGCGCCGACGTAGACGAGCACCAGCACGATCGCAAGGAACTCCGCTTCGAGCAGGATCCAGAGGAACGCGCTGGTGAAGAAGGCAAGCACCAGGAACATCGCTGAGTGCACCGGATTCCGTGAGGCAATCACGCCGATGGCCGCCCCCAGCAGCACCGCGCCGAAAAAATAAAAGATGACTGCTTCGATCACGGTATGGTCCTAGCGATAGCCCGCATCGGCGGCCTTGTCCTTGGCGATCATCGCCTCGTACTTGTCCCCGATGGCCAGTAGTTTTTCCTTGGTCATGATGTTCTCGCCCGGGTTCTCCATGTGGTACTCGTGGATCCTCGTCTCCACGATCGAGTCCACCGGGCAGGCCTCCTCGCAGAAG
This sequence comes from Gammaproteobacteria bacterium, assembly GCA_050125045.1. Taxonomy (GTDB): domain Bacteria; phylum Pseudomonadota; class Gammaproteobacteria; order Steroidobacterales; family XN24; genus XN24. The sequence continues at coordinate 1,616 of JASFEC010000081.1, forward strand.
CCGCAGTAAATGCACTTGAACAGGTCGATGTCGTAGCGGGTCGTGCGGCGCAGGCCGTTCTCGCCGACGTCGCTCTCGATCGTGATCGCCAGCGCCGGGCAGACCGCCTCGCACAGCTTGCAAGCGATGCAGCGCTCCTCCCCGTTGGGGTAGCGGCGCAGCGCATGCAGCCCCCGGAAGCGGGGCGACTGCGGCGCTTTCTCCTCCGGGTAGTGGACCGTTACCTTGCGCCGGAAGAGATTGCGGAGCGTCAGGCCAAGCCCGGCGAGAAGCTCGGTCAGGAACAGCGTCTTGGCAAGCGTGCGCAGAGATTTCATCAGTCAAACCAGGGGCCGACGCGGAACCACACCATCACGCCCTCGACGAACAGCCACACGATGGTGAGCGGAATGAATACCTTCCATCCCAGCCGCATGATCTGGTCGTAGCGATAACGCGGGAAAGTGGCACGGAACCACAGGAAGCAGAAGAGGAAGAACGCGGTCTTCAAGGCGAACCAGAAGAAGCTGGGCGCCGCGAGGAAAGTCCCGTCAAGCACCGGGATGCCCTGGAAGGGCGAGAGCCAGCCCCCGAGGAAGAAGGTCGCCGACAGCGCAGCGATCAGGATCATGTTGGCGTACTCGGCCAGGAAGAACACCGCGAACGCCATGCCGGAGTACTCGACGTGGAAGCCGGCCACGATCTCGGACTCCCCCTCGGCGACATCGAAGGGCGCGCGGTTGGTCTCGGCCACTCCCGAAATAAAATAGATCACGAACAGGGGCAGCAGCGGCAGCCAGAACCAGTGCAGGATACTGCCGTCCTGGGCCCGGACGATCTCACCGAGATTGAGGCTGCCACCGGCCATCAGCACGCCGACCAGCGCGAAGCCCATGGCGATCTCGTAAGCCACGATCTGGGCAGCCGAGCGCATGGCGCCGAGCAAGGCATACTTCGAGTTGGAGGCCCACCCGGCCAGGATGATCCCGTACACGCCCATAGACGTCAGCGCCAGCACGTAGAGCACGCCGGCATTGATGTCGGCCAGCACGAACTCGGGACTCACCGGGATCACGGCCCAGGTGGCGAAAGCCGGCACGATGGCCAGCAGCGGGGCGATCACGAACAGGAATCGGCTGGACTGTGCCGGGACCACTATCTCCTTGAGCAGGAGCTTCAGCACGTCCGCGAAAGGCTGCAGGAGACCCTTCGGACCGACGCGGTTCGGGCCAATCCGGTTCTGGATCGAGCCGATGACCTTGCGCTCCGCCAGCGTCAGGTAGGCAACCGTGAGGATCAGCGGCACCACCACCACCACGACCTGCAGCGTCACGACCAGGGTCTGCTGGAGCGCGGGCGGCAGGCCGTTCCAGAATTCGATCATGACCAGCGCCTCCTGGCGGCGCAGCCGATCTTAGTCTCCTGCAGGGGCTGCGAGCGGCGCAGCAGCATGTCGGTGGCATAGGGCCCCGGCTCTTCCCAGGCGCCTTCGTGGCGCAGCTGCACGGCTCTGAGCGGAACCTCGGCAGAGGCCGCCTCCGCGGCTCCCAGGCGGGAGCGCAGGTCATCGCGCACCTCCTCGGACGACATGTAGTCGAAGCCCTCGATACCGAGCTGCGTGCCGAGCACGCGCAGGACTTTCCACGCGGGCCGGGTTTCGGCGACCGGACTGGCCGAGCCGGTAAAGCTCTGCCACCGCCCCTCGCAGTTGACGAAAGTGCCGGAGGTCTCGTAGGCCGTGCCCACGGGCAGCAGCGCATCCGCATAGCGGCGCATGGCCGGCGTCACATAGGGCGTCAGGCAGGTGACGAACTCGATCCCGTCGAGGGCGTTCAGCACGTCCTCCCCAGCCGCGGTGTCCAGCTCCGGCTCGCAACCCAGCAGCAGCAAGGCTTCGAGGTCGCCAGCGAACATTTCTCCTGCCGCGAGGCCCGCAGCGGATACCGGTACGCCCCCGGCCTCCCGATGCGGCAAGGCGCCGGCCAGGTGGGCGCCGGCGGTGTTCGCCCCCTCCGAGAGATAGCCCAGCGTAGCGCCGGTCAGCCGGCACAGCGCCGACGCGAGGACCTGCAGCTCCGCATAGGCCGGGTGCCGCTGCGCCTGGAGGCCGAGCCATACGACGCGGCGCCCTTCGCCCTTGAGGGCCTGGGCCATGGTCCGGGCCGGCTCGCCGGGCTCGAGGCCCTGCAACTGTGCAGCCAGCTCCGGCGGCAGCGCGCTGAAATCGCCCTCGCCCGCCGCGGCCACGACCTCGGCCAGCGCCTCCGCCTGGCGGCTCGCGGGCGCCACGATCTCGGCGGTGACCGGGAACCGCCACTCCTCGGCGGCGGGGTTCAGAAAGCCGACGTGCGCCCCGGCCAGCGCGGCCTTGCGCAGGCGATGCGCGAGGATCGGGGCCTCGTGCCGAAGGGCCGAGCCCACCACCAGCGCCGCCGCCAGGGAATCGATCTCGGCCAGTGGCAGCCCAATCCCCGGAGCCACCGGGTCGTATGCCTGGCCGGAAAAATCCCGGCGCTGCAGACGGTGGTCGACGTTCTGGCTGCCCATGCCGCGCGCCAGTCGACCCAGCAGGAAATGCTCTTCCAGCGTGCTGCCCGGCGCGGCGAGCAGGCCGAGCTTGTCGGGGCGCCGCCCCTTGAGGCTCTCTGTGACGCGCAGCAGGGTCTCCTCCCAGCTCGCTTCCTCCCATTCGCCAGCAGCATTTCGGAGCATCGGGCGCTCGAGCCGGTCGTCCGCATACAGTCCGTGGCAACCGAAGCGGTCCCGGTCCGCGGCCCAGGTCTCATTGATCTCCTCGCACTCGCGCGGCACATTGCGCATCACCTTGCCGCGGAGCGTATGGGTGAACAGTTGGCCACCCACGCAATCGTGCGGCGAGATATTCTCGTGCTGGATCATTTCCCAGGCCCGCGCCCGGTAGCGATAAGGCTTGTTGTTGAGCGCGCCGACCGGGCAGACGTCGATGATGTTGCCTGACAACTCGTGGTCGACGCTGTGTTCGATATAGGTGCCGATGACGGTGCTCTCGCCCCGGCCCATGGTGCCCAGCTCCTGGATACCCGCGATCTCCTGGCCGAAGCGGACGCAGCGCGTGCAATGGATGCAGCGGGTCATGTCGGTCGAGACGAGCGGGCCGAGATCCTTGTCCTTCACGATGCGCTTGCGCTCGGTGAAGCGCGACACGTCGGAACCGTAGCCCATGGCCAGGTCCTGCAGCTCGCACTCCCCGCCCTGATCGCAGATCGGGCAGTCCAGCGGATGATTGATCAGCAGGAACTCCATGGTGGCTTTCTGCGCCGCGATGGCCCGCGGGGAGCGGGTAAATACTTTCATCCCCTCCATGACGGGGGTGGCGCAGGCCGGCAGCGGCTTGGGCGCCTTCTCCACCTCGACCAGGCACATCCGGCAGTTGGCAGCGATGCTCAGCTTGGGGTGATAACAGAAGCGCGGCACATAGACGCCCCTGGCGTCAGTGATCTCGATGATCATCTGGCCGCGGCGCGCCTGGACCGGGACGCCGTCGACTTCGATGTTGAGGATGTCGTCGCTCATCACGCTGCCTGCGTGCCGCGCCCGTTCTCGAGGATGCTCCGGCCCCGGTGCTGGATCATGTACTCGAACTCGGAGCGGAAATGTCGGATGAAGCTCTGCACGGGCCACGCCGCAGCGTCGCCGAAGGCGCAAATCGTGTGACCCTCGATACGGCGGGAGACGCTGTCCAGCAGGTCCAGGTCCTCGCCCCGGCCCTGGCCGGCGAGAACCCGCTGCACGACCCGGTGCATCCAGCCAGTGCCCTCGCGGCAGGGCGTGCACTGGCCGCAGGATTCCATGTGATAGAAGCGGCAGATACGCTCCAGCGCCCGCACCATGCAGGTGGTCTCGTCCATCACCATGACCGCGCCCGAGCCGAGCATCGAGCCGGCCTGCTTGATGGAGTCGAAATCCATGTTCGCCGCCATGATCAACTCGGCCGGCAGCACGGGTGCGGATGAGCCGCCCGGAATCACTGCCTTCAACTTGCGTCCCCGCCATACGCCACCGGCCAGCTCCAGCAGCTCCCGGAAGGGAATGCCCAGGCCGACCTCGAAGTTCCCGGGGCGTTCCACGTGCCCGGAGACCGAGAAAATGGCCGTGCCGCCCGAGCCTTCGACGCCCAGTTCCGAGAACCACGCCGCCCCGTTGCGCATGATCGCAGGGACGGAGGCGAAAGTCTGGGTGTTGTTGATGGTCGTCGGCTTGCCATACAGGCCCTTGTTGGCCGGGAACGGCGGCTTGAAGCGCGGCTTGCCCTGCTTGCCCTCGAGCGACTCCAGCAGGGCGGTCTCCTCGCCGCAGATGTAGGCCCCGGCGCCGACGTAGGCGTAAAGGTCGAAATCGACGCCCGAACCGAGAACGTCCCGGCCCAGCAGGCCGGCCTCGTAGGCCTCCCGCACGGCCGCCTCGAAGCGCGGCACCGGCTCGGCCAGGAATTCCCCGCGGATGTAGTTGTAGCCGACCGTCGCACCCATCGCGTAACCGGCGATGGCCATGCCCTCCACCACGGCATGCGGGTTGTACCGGAGGATGTCACGGTCGCTGCAGGTGCCCGGCTCGCTCTCGTCCGAGTTGCAGACCACGTACTTCTCGAGGCCCGGGTCTTTCGGCATGAAGCTCCACTTCAGGCCGGTGGGAAAACCGGCTCCGCCGCGGCCTCGCAGTCCGGACGCCTTGATCTCCTCGACGACGGTTGCCGGGGCCGGCCGCTCGGACAGGATCCGGCGCCAGGCCGCATAGCCGCCGAGCGACTCATAGACCGGCAGGGTCCAGGAGCGCTCTTGGCCAAGGGGAGCAAAGCAGACCTGGTTGAGCGGGCGCGCCATCAGTCCAGTCCCTCCAGAATCTCATCGACCTTCTCGGGGGTCAGGTTCTCGTGGTAGACGTGATCCACCATCATCATCGGCGCGCCACAACAGGCCGCCAGGCATTCCTCTTCCTTCTTCAGGAAGACGCGGCCGTCGGGCGTGCTCTCCCCGACCTTGATGCCCAGCTTGCGCTCCGCGTGGCGCAGCAGCTCGTCGCCTCCGCGCAGCATGCAGGACACATTGGTGCAGATCGAGACATGGTGTCGGCCGCAGGGCTCGGTCTCGAACATGGAGTAGAAGGTCGCCACCTCGTAGACCTGCACCGGCGGAAGGTCGAGGTAGGCCGCGACGCCGTCCATCAGTTCCGGCGTCAGATAGCCGTCGTTCTCATGCTGGGCCGCGCGCAGCGCAGCCAGCACGGCCGAGCGTTGCCGCCCCTCCGGAAAGCGCGCCACCCAGCGGTCGATCTCCTCCCGCACGTGGGACGACAACACGCTGGAGTCGCTCATCGGTCCACCTCCCCGAAAACGACGTCGATGGTGCCGATCACCGCCACCACGTCCGCCAGCATGTGCCCCCGCACCATCTCGTCGAGCGCCGCCATGTGCACGAAGCCGGGCGCCCGGATCTTCAGCCGGTAGGGCTTGTTCGCTCCGTCCGAGACCAGGTAACAGCCAAATTCCCCCTTCGGCGCCTCGACCGCGGCGTAAACCTCTCCCTCGGGCACGCAGTAGCCCTCGGTATAGAGCTTGAAGTGGTGGATCAGGGACTCCATGTCGCCCTTCATCTCTACCCGCCGCGGCGGCACAACCTTGTGATCGTCGATCGAGACCGGCCCGGGGTTCTCGCGCAGCCACTTCACGCACTGCCGGATGATCCGGTTCGACTGGCGGAGCTCCTCGATTCGCACGAGGTAACGGTCATAGCAATCACCGTTGACGCCGACCGGGATGTCGAAGTCGAGCTGGTCGTAAACCTCGTAGGGTTGAGTCTTGCGCAGGTCCCATTCCACGCCGGACCCGCGCAGCATCGGCCCTGTGAAGCCGAGTGCCACTGCCCGTTCCGGTGTCACGACGCCGATGTTGACGGTGCGCTGCTTCCAGATCCGGTTGTCGGTCAGCAGGGTCTCATACTCGTCGACGCAGGCCGGGAACCGCTCCGTGAAATCCTCGATGAAATCCAGCAACGAGCCTGAGCGCGCCTCGTTCAGCCGCGCGGTTTCCTTCTTGCCGCGGAAGCGGGACTCGCGATAGCGCGGCATCTCCAGCGGCAGGTCTCGGTGCACGCCGCCCGGGCGGTAATAAGTGGCATGCATGCGGGTCCCCGAAACCGCCTCGTAGCAGTCCATGAGGTCTTCCCGCTCGCGGAAGCAATACAGGAACATCGTCATGGCGCCGATATCGAGACCATGCGCACCGAGCCACATGAGATGGTTCAAGATTCGGGTGATCTCGTCGAACATGGCCCGGATGTATTGCGCGCGCAGCGGCGGCGCGACGCCGAGCAGCCGCTCGATGGCCATCACGTAGGCATGCTCGTTGCACATCATCGAGACGTAGTCGAGCCGGTCCATGTAGCCGATGGACTGGTTGTACGGCTTGCTCTCCGCCAGCTTCTCGGTGGCCCGGTGCAGCAGTCCGATGTGCGGGTCCGCCTTCTGGATCACCTCCCCGTCCATCTCCAGCACCAGCCGCAGCACGCCGTGCGCCGCCGGGTGCTGGGGCCCGAAATTCATGGTGAAGTTACGAATCTCCGCCACGGCCTCAGTCCTTGATTGCCGGGTCGTAGCGATGATCATCCCGGATCACGCGCGGCACGAGCGTGCGGGGCTCGATTTCAACCGGCTCGTAAACCACTCGCTGTTGGCCGGGGTCGTAACGCACTTCCACCTGGCCGCTGAGCGGAAAGTCCTTGCGAAAAGGATGACCGATGAAACCGTAATCAGTGAGGATCCGCCGCAGGTCCGGGTGGCCGTCGAACAGGACACCGAAGAGATCGAAGGCCTCGCGCTCGAACCAGTTGGCCGCCGGCCAGACATCGTTCAGGGTCGGCAGGCGCGGCGGATCGCCAGGCGGCGCAAAGCAGCGCAGGCGCAGCCGCTGGTTCCGGCTCAACGAGAGGAGGTGGGAGACGACGGCGAAGCGCCTCGGCGTGTCCGGGGACACCGGCGCTGAGCCGCGACGCACACCGCGGCTGAAGCCCGACTCCGTCGCCTTGCGGGTCTTCCACTCGTCCATGCCGTACGCCAGGTAATCGACGCCGGCGAGGTCCACCAGCATGGCAAACTCGAGGCCGGGCGTATCCCGCAGGGCCGTCGCGACCTCGAGCAGGCGCTCGGCCGGCACAGTAATGCCAAGCTCGCCGCCCGGCCCATGACTAAGCTCCAGTTCTTCGCCGAACTGCTCCTGGAGCCGCGCCGCCAGTGTCTCGCTCTTTCTGCTCATCGCGCGATGGTATTGGTCCGCTTGATCTTCTTCTGGAGCTGCAGGATGCCGTACAGCAGCGCTTCCGCCGTGGGCGGGCAACCGGGCACGTAAACGTCCACCGGCACGATGCGGTCACAGCCGCGCACCACGGCATAGGAATAGTGGTAGTAGCCGCCGCCGTTGGCGCAGCTACCCATAGAAATCACC
>JASFEC010000082.1:0-9016 GCA_050125045.1 Gammaproteobacteria bacterium
CCCCTGAGCGGCATAAGAGTTCCAAGCGAGGGGGACCCTGCAGGGGCCGGCTCCGCGGTCAGGTCCTACGGTTCCGACCCGATGGTGTTGAGCGTGCCAGGAAGCGGGCTACTTGCGATCGGCGATGGCCTTCGCCGCGATCCGGTCGATGAGGCCCGGCGCGAAGATCTTCAGGAAGCGCCCGAGCTTGCCGCGCGACGAGGTGATGAGCATGCGGTCACGCCGCGCCATGGCCCTGATCATCAGCTCGGCACACTCCGCCGCCGTCATGATCTTCGACTCCTGCATCGGCGTTTCGCCCAGTGGCCGACCCTTGCCATCGACGGCGCGCCGGTGGATCTGGGTGACCACGAAATCGGGGCAGATGTTCGTCACGGTCACTCCCGTGTCCGCAAGCTCGATGCGCAGCGAATCGAAGAAGCCGATCACGGCATGCTTGCTGGCGCAATAGCCGCTGCGAGACGGCACGCCGGTCAGGCCCGCTACGCTGGCGACCGGCACGATCCGGCCGCGGGAAGCCTTCAGGTAGGGCAGCGCCGCCATCGTCAGGTTCACGACCGAGAAGTAATTGAGCTCCATCACGTCGCGGAAGATGCCGGGGTCCTCGACCTCGTCGACACGGGCCCACATGGTCCGCCCCGCATTCGCCACCAGCGTGTCGAGCCGCCCGAAGCGTTCTACGGCTGCTTCGACAAGCCCGCGGCAATCCTCGGGCCGCGTCATGTCACCGGGCACCACGAGTACTTCGGCACCGGCTTCCCGGCAGGTGCTCGCCAGCGACTCCAGCCGTTCCTCGTTGCGGGCCGAGAGCACCAGCTTCGGCCGCTGCGGCGCGAGTGCCTCGCACAGTGCCCGCCCGATGCCTTCCGAGGCCCCGGTTACCACTACGACGTTGTCGGTGAACTCGCTCATGCCTTTCCCCGCGATGGATGCAGGGCTGATACGCTACCATCCCGCAGGCTCTTTGCGTCAGCTGCGAGGCATTCAATGAAAGGCAAAATCATCGTGTTACTGGGCGCGTTGGTGCTGGTCGCCGCATGCGGCGAGCGCCCGGAGCCCCCGCCGGTGGAAGACACAGTGTTCGCGGACCAGGTCGAGGCGCTCGACAAGGCGCGGGCCGTGGAAGAGGAAGCCGAAAAGCGCAAGCGGGAGATCGACCAGCAACTGGACCGCGACAGCGGCGGCGGTAACTGATGCGGCGAGTTCCCGAACCGGAACTGATGGACGACGAGGCCCAGGCGCTCGCGTACGCCGAGGCGGACTTCGAGGAGCCGAACAGCCGATTCGCCGACCTCTACAGCGAGTTTGTCGGCCGCCTGCGGCCGGGAGCTGCGGTACTCGACCTCGGTTGCGGCCCCGGCGACATCACGCTGCGCATCGCCGCCGCCGACCCCGGGATCGAGGTTCACGGCCTGGACGGCTCCGCCGCCATGCTGGCGTTCGGCCACGCCGCGCTCGCGTCGCGTCCGGAACTGGCGGGCCGGGTCAGGTTCCTCGAGGGGCTGGTGCCGGGTGCCGTGCTGCCGCGCGCCCACTACGAAGCCGTCGTCTCGAACAGCCTGCTGCACCATCTCCATCACCCCGAGGCGCTGTGGCGGATGATTCGTGAGCGGGCGCGCCCGGGAGCGCCGGTGCTCGTGATGGACCTCATGCGGCCCTCCGACGAGGCAACGGCACGGGCGTTGGTCGACGAGTACGCGGCGGACGAGCCCGAAGTGCTGCGGCGGGATTTCTACAATTCCCTGCTGGCCGCCTTCGAGCTGGACGAAGTGCGGCAGCAGCTGGAGGTTGCCGGCCTCGGCGGGCTGGAGGTCACGCCCGTGAGCGACCGCCACCTGCTGGTGCGCGGGCGGGCCTGAAGCGGCTCCTCAGGCGCCGAGGGCCGCGACGAAGCGCCGGCGCCAGGCGTGGATGTCGTTCGCGCGCAGCACCTGCATCATCGAGGCGTGTCTCTCCTGCCGCTCCGCCCTCGGCATCTGGGTCGCCCTGAGGATCGCATCGGCTACGCCCACTGCGTCGTACGGGTTCACCAGCAGCGCGCCCTCGTCGAGCTCGGCCGCGGCGCCGGCGAGCTCCGACAGCACGAGCACGCCGGGATCGGCAGGGTCCTGAGCCGCCACGAATTCCTTGGCGACCAGGTTCATGCCGTCGCGCATCGGGGTGACGAGCCCGATCTCGCTGACCCGGAAATATCCCATCAGCATCTTTCGTGACACGCCCCGGTTGATATAGCGGATCGGCGTCCAGTCGGGCTCGGCGAAACGGCCGTTGATATGGCCCGCAGACTGCTCCAGTTGCTCGCGGATTTCGTCGTACGCCCGCACGCCGGTCCGGGTGGGCGAGGCGATCTGGAGGAACACAAGCTGCCGGTGGCTGGCGGGATGACGTTCGAGCAGAGTCTGGAAGGCCCGGAAGCGCTCGGGCAAGCCCTTGCTGTAGTCGAGCCGGTCCACGCCGATCACGAGCTCTCGCTCGCCCAGGTCCTTCTTCAGTCGCTGGACGGTGGCGGTGCTGATCGACGCCGCGGCCTGTTCCACCGCCTCGTCGACATCGATCCCGATCGGGAAGGCGTCGACCTGGATGCGCCGGTCCAGTGCGACGACTGTCCCGTCCTCCGCGCGTTCGCCGCCCATGCCCACACTGCGCAGGCAGCCGAGGAAGTTCTCGCAATCCTGGCGGGTCTGGAAACCGATCACGTCGTAGTGCGCCAGCGCATGCAGCAGCCGCCGATAGTCGGGCAAGGTCCGGAACACGTCGTAGCCCGGGAACGGCACGTGCAGGAAAAAGCCGATCCGCTGGTCGGCGCCTGCCCGCCGCAGTTCCTGCGCGAGCGGAATCAGGTGGTAGTCGTGCACCCAGATGTGGTCGCCGGGCTCGAGCAGCGGCCGGAGCTTGCGGGCAAACAGCTGGTTGACCCGCTGGTAAGCCTCGTGATGGGCCCGGTCGTAGGACAGGATCCCGAGCATGAAGTGGAGCAGCGGCCAGAGCGTACCGTTGCAGAAGCCGTTGTAGTAGCTGTCGAAATCGGCTTCGCTGATGTCGACCGTGGCGAACGTGATGTTGCCGTGGCGATCGAGCCGGGGTTCCGAAGGCTCGCCGTGGCAGGTCTTGCCGCCCCAGCCGAACCAGATGCCACCGCTCTGGCGCAGCGCGGCGAGGATGCCGACCGCCAGGCCGCCCGCGGTCTTGCTGCTGGAGGGTGCCGCGACGCGGTTGGAAATGGCAATCAGCCGGCTCAAAACGCGTCCTCCCAGGGCTTGCTGAGGCGGATGGCCCCCAGGATGATTCCCACGAGGCTATATGTCTGAGGATAGTTGCCCCACAGCTCACCGCTACCCACATCCAGGTCTTCGGAGAGCAGGCCGAGCCGGGTCCGGCGGCTGAGCATCTCCTCGAACAGCGCCCGGGCTTCGTCCTTGCGGCCGATTGCCGCCAAGGCGTTGATGTACCAGAAGGTACAGATATTGAAAGCCGTTTCCGGCTCGCCAAAGTCGTCGGCCTCGCCGTAGCGGAACATGTGGCCGTCGCGGAGCAGCTTGCGCCCGATGCAGTCCACGGTGCTGCGGAAGCGCGGGTCGTCGCCCGCCAGGAAACCGAGGTCGCCAATCAGCAGCATGCTGGCGTCCAGGCCTTTGCCGTCGAAGCTCTCGGTGAAGCAGCCCTGCTCCGGATCCCAGGCGCGCTCGCAGATGACCTGGTGGATGCGGTCGGCTGCCGCCCGCCACTGCTTTGCCTTGTCCTCCGCGCCGAGCCGCACCGAGATGCGTGCCAGCCGGTCGCAGGCCGCCCAGCACATCATGCTCGAGAAGGTATGCACTCGAGCCCGCCCGCGGTATTCCCAGATCCCGGCATCGGGCTTGTCGAAGAGCTCGACGGCCTGGCGGGCGACCTGCTCGAGGAGCTCCAGCTGCTCCGGGCCGGCCGGCGTGTTGAGGCGCTCGTCGAAGAAGGCCTGCGCCGAGGACAGCACCACGGCACCGTAGACGTCGTTCTGCACCTGCTCGTAGGCCTGGTTGCCCACCCGGACCGGACCCATGCCGCGATAACCCGGGAGGTGAGCGATCTCCGTCTCGTCCAGGTCGGCCTCTCCGCCGATACCGTAGACCGGCTGGAGCCCACGGCCGTCGCCGCTGGCGGCCACGTTCAGGATCCAGCTCAGATAGGCCTCCATGGTCCGGGTGGCGCCCAGCCGGTTGAGGGCGTGCACCACGAAGAAACTGTCGCGCAGCCAGCAGTAACGGTAGTCCCAGTTGCGTGCCGTGGAGGGTGCCTCCGGGATGGAGCTGGTCATGGCGGCGATGATCGCGCCGGTATCCTCGTAGGAGCACAGCTTCAGGGTGATGGCGGCGCGGATCACGGCCTCCTGCCATTCGAAGGGCACCGCCAGGCCCCGCACCCAGTCCTGCCAGTAATCGCGGGTCTGCTCGAAATGATGGCGGCTGCCGCTCGCCACCGACTCGGGCAGGCTTTCGTCGGGGCCGAGAATGAAGCTGACGGCCCGGGTCAGGCGGAAGGGCCGTTCCTCGCGCACGTGGGTGAGAGAGGCGTCGGTCGTCAGTCGCAGGGTCAGGTCGGGCAGCACATAGCGTATGTGGTTGCTGCCGAAGGTCTGGCGCGCATCCTCGGAACCGTAGTGCCCTGCGGGCCGCAGCCGCACGGTGACGCGCGGGCTGCCGGCGACGGGCTCCAGGTGGCGCACGAACAGGTAGGGATGGAAAGTGCGCTCGAGGTGCTCGTAGCGGGGGGCGAAGTCCGTCAGCTTGACGCAGCCGCCATGGCGGTCATAGAGCCAGGTCTGCAGGATCGGCGTGTTCTTGAGGTAGGACTGCTCGGCGCGCTCGAAATCCTCCAGCAGGAATTCGAACACGCCGCGCTCCACCGCCTGCTGGTCGCCCATCATCAGGGCGCAGAAAACCGGGTCGCTGTCGAAGCTGGGCATGCATGACCACACGAAGCGGCCGTGCTCGTCCACCAGGGCGCTGACCTGGCAGTTGCCGATTACGCCGAGCTCGAGGCTGCTGTCGGGGCGCTGGTATTTCGGGTGTGTCGTTTCCATTCGCCAAGGTTACTGGCCGGGCCTGCCGATTACCAAGCCATGGCGGCGGGCCGGTTCCGCTGACGCGGGCTGGCGGGGGCGGTACACTCGCTGGCCTCATGTACCCATGGCACGGAATCTGGCGGCTCTCGCTATTGCTCACGAGGAAGCTGCTGTTCCTCTGGGTCCGCACCCGCACGCTCGATCCCCAGCTGGAGCGCGTCTCGTCCCTGGCGGGCACGCCCGTGTGCTACGTGCTCGAGCACCCGGGCATGGCGGACATGGCGGTGCTCGAGCAGGAGTGCATACGGCACGGGCTGCCGCGCCCGACGGCAGGCCTCTCGCACGGGGAGTTGCGGGAGTGGCGGGCCGTCGCCTACCTGCGGCGCAAGCCGCGACGGAGCAGCAAGGACCGGCCCGGCCGGCTGGAGCGGCTCGCAGCCGCCGTGCAGTCCGGCCAGGTGCAGGACGTGGCCGTCGTCCCGGTCTCGATTTTCTGGGGCCGCTCCCCGGACAAGGAGCGCGGCTTCTTCCCCCTGCTGTTCGCCGAGGGCTGGGCGCTGGTCGGCCGTCTGCGCAAGCTGTTCATGATCATCTTCCATGGCCGCAATGTTCTGGTGCAGTTCAGCGAGCCGGTCATGCTCTCGCAGCTGGTGGGCGAGGGTCCCAACCCGGCGCTGGTGGCCCGCAAGCTGGGCAGGGTGCTGCGCGTCCACTTCCGCCGCCTGCGGATCGCAACCATCGGCCCCGACCTGTCGCACCGGCGGACGCTGGTGAACCAGGTCGTTAACTCCGAGTCGGTGCGGCGTGCTATCCGACGCTACAGCGAGTCGAACGAGCAGCCGATGCACAAGTCCGTCGCGCGCGCCCGGCGTTACGCCGACGAGATCGCGGCCAACTACAGCTACACGACCGTGCGTATCGGCGAGCGGCTGCTGACCTGGCTGTGGCACCGTCTTTACGATGGCGTCGAGGTGAGCGGCGTGGATCGGCTGAAGGCTGTGTCAGAGGGCAACGAGGTCATCTACGTGCCCTGCCATCGCAGCCACATCGACTACCTGCTGCTGTCCTACGTGGTCTACCAGAACGGGCTCGTCCCGCCTCATATCGCGGCTGGGGAAAACCTCAACCTGCCGGTCATCGGGCCGATTCTTCGCACCGGCGGCGCTTTCTTCATGCGCCGCAGTTTTCGCGATGACCCCCTCTACGCCGCCGTGTTCCGGCGCTACTTCGCCCTGAACCTGGCCAAGGGCGTCGCGATGGAGTACTTCATCGAGGGCGGCCGCAGCCGGACCGGGCGCCTGTTGCCCGCCAAGCCCGGCATGCTGGCCATGACCGTGCGCGCCTACCTGCGCGAGCCCTTACGGCCGGTGGTCTTCGTGCCCGTCTACTTCGGGTACGAGCGACTGTTCGAAGGACGCTCGTACATCTCCGAGCTTTCGGGCCGGCCGAAGGAAAAGGAGTCCGTGCTCGGCGTAATGAAGGCGATTCGCCAGTTGCGGCGCGAGTTCGGTCGGGTGCATGTCAACTTCGGCGAGCCGTTCTTTCTCGACGAGCTGCTGCAGCGCCATCGCCCCGGCTGGCGCGAGGAAAAGGTCGAGGAGGACCAGCGGCCAGACTGGAGCGGGCCGCTTGTGGAAGAGCTCGGCGAGGAGATCCTCAAGCGCATCAACGCCGCCGCCGCGGTCAGCCCGGTGAACCTACTGGCGATGGCGCTGCTGGCGACGCCGCGGCAGAGCATGGTGGAACAGCCGCTGGTGCGCCTGCTGGAACTGCTGGCCGACATGCTGCGCCAGGCGCCCTATGACGCCTGCGTCAGGGTGACGGACATGGGCGGGGCCGAAATGATCGCGTACGGAGAGCGACTCGGCTTGCTGGAAAGACGCAGCCACCGCCTCGGCGACATCATCTCGCTGGCGCCGCAGGAGGCCCTGCTGGCAACCTATTTCCGCAACAACATCGCCCACCTGTTCGCCATACCTTCGCTGGTGGCCTGCTGTTTCATCGACAAGCCGGTGCAGGCGGTCGAGCGCGTGCGCGGGCTGGCGCGCATGGCGTACCCGTATCTCGGGGGCGAGCTGTTCCTTCACTGGACGCCGGAGCAGGTGGACGCCGAGGTCGACCGGGTCATCGACATGATGGCCGGGCACGGCTTGCTGCGCCGCGACAAAGACGGCGGGCAGGGAGGATTGCGCCGGCCCGCCCCGCACACTCCGGAAGCCATCCAGATGTGGCTGCTGGCGCAGAGTTCGGTGCAGACGCTGGAGAGGTTCTACATGACCGTTGCCCTGCTGGCGAAGCACGGTTCCGGCACGCTGCGCCCCTCGGAGCTGGAAGACCTGTGCCATCTCATGGCGCAACGCATGTCGATGCTGTTCCAGTTCAGCGCGCCGGAGTTCTTCGACAAGAGCCTGTTCCGCGGCTTTATCGCCCGCCTGCGCAAGAATGGCGTGCTGCGCACCGACGAGACCGGCCTGCTGGTGTTCGACCAGGGATTGGTGCGGGCGATGGACGACGCGCGCCTGTTCCTCGGCGATCGTCTGCGCAACGACATTCTGCAGGCGATGAACCTCTGATAATCGACCGGGATTTTTGCTGCAGCGCAATGCGCGGCGAGTCCTGCACGTGGCGTTCTCGGGACGTCCCTTCGCATCAAGGCAACAGTCTTCTGCGCGCGTCCGGCGGATCATGCCTGCAATTGATCCGGGATGTTGTTTTCAACCCACGAATTCTGTAAGAGTAGCGGGACGCGCCGGCTCGCTCCGGTTGCGGGGCAACGTGCATAACGCATTTCAAAAAAATGGGGAGTCCTCAATGAGCACGCAACCCTCCAGGGCCCGTCCGGGCAACGGACGCATCCTGGCGACCGCCATCGCGGCCGCTCTTGCTGCAAGCTACGCCGTGCCGGCGTCGGCGGTGCCAATCCAAACCGAGAACTGGTCAGGAAGCTGGGACACCACGGTGTCGCTCGGCGCGCTGTGGCGCGTGGAGAGTCCTGACTGCCGCCTGATCGCGAACGCGAACGGGGGCTGCGGCCGCAGCGCCAACGGCGACGACGGCAACCTCAATTACGGCAACGGCCTGGTGTCGAACGCGCTCAAGGCGACGTCCGAGATCGAGCTGAGGTTCCGGGACTCCTGGGGCTTGTTTGCGCGTGGCACCGCCTTCACCGACTGGGAGATCGGCGACACGCTGCGGACCGAGCTGTCCGACGGCGCGAAGAAGCTGGTGGAAGAAGACGCCAAGATGCTCGACTACTTCCTCTTCGTGCCCTTCAATCTCGGCAGCATGCCGGCCGAATTCCGCGTTGGTAACCAGGTCATCAACTGGGGTGAGAGCACCTTCATCCAGGGCGGCATCAACATCACGAATCCTTTCGATGTCGGCCAGCTGCGCGTGCCGGGCGCCGAGCTGCGCGAGGCGCTGGTGCCGCAGGGCATGGCCTCCATCAGCTTCTCGCCGACCATCAACACCAGCATCGACGCGTACTACCAGTACAAGTGGGAGAAGGTGAAGCCGGATCCGGCGGGCAGCTACTTCTCGACCAACGACTTCGCCACGAAGGGCGGCACGCACGTGATGCTCGGCTTCGGCGCCTGGGGCGACCAGGGCACCGACTTCACGCCGCTGGGCGGCAGCTTTGACCCGGACTTCAACTTCGTGCCCCGTGGCGAAACCACCCCGGCGGACGACGGCGGCCAGTTCGGCCTCGCCTTCCGGTATTTCGCCGAGGACATCATGGGCGGCATGGAGTTTGGCGCCTACTACATCCGTTACCACAGCCGGCTGCCGGTACTGAGCGGCCTGACCGGCACGCAGGCGGGCCTGGCCAATGCGGCGGGTGTCGCCACGGCGGCGCAGGGCGTGGCCCTGGCGCTGGCCTCGGGCCTGTCCTTCGACGCCGCCGTGAACACGGCAACGGCGCAGGCGTTGGCGACGGCGGCCCAGCTGGGCGGTGACATCACCGAGGCGAGGTTGCGC
>JASFEC010000083.1:0-8950 GCA_050125045.1 Gammaproteobacteria bacterium
ACCACCGAGCCCGGCAGCCGACTGAAGATCGAGCATCGCCGCGACGGTGAGGTGCTGACGGCGGACGTCGAAGCCCGCCCGCGGCCCGAGGGCTTCGACTTCGATTTCGACTTCGAGGAGCTCCATCGCTCCCTGCCGCCCGGCGGCCAGGCCTTCGTGTCCCGGTTCCTGACCGATCGCTGGGGCGACATGGAGCTGGTCGAGTTGACGCCGGGCCTGGGCGACTACTTCGAGACGGACGAAGGGGTGCTCGTGGTGCGCGCGCCCAGCGACGAGACCCTCGGGCTCGAGGACGGCGACGTGATCCTGGATATCGCCGGACGCAAGCCGGCAGATCCCCGCCACGTCGTGCGCATCCTGCGCTCCTACGAGCCCGGCGAACGGCTGGTGATGACCGTCGTGCGCAAGGGGCGCCGGCAGCAGCTCGAGGCGGATATCCCAGAGTAGCCGCGTCTCGAGCCCGATGCTCTTGCCGGGGGGCGGTCCAGTCGGGCCGCCCCCCGGTGCTTCTCAGTCCGATGTAAAGAAAACCGTAACAAATTGGGCAGTCACGGTCCCCCGGACGGATTCTCATAACAACTCCATAACAAATTCGACATGGAGCCTTAATTCACGTGTGTTGCGATGAGTGACGGAAAAATGTCGTAACGGCCGGGAAGTAATTTCGACGTCCGGCTGTCCATCACGTCGATGAGAGAGTGGGTCGAGGGCTCATGGCCGGACCAAGGTTGCTGATCGTCGAAAAAGACGACGAGGCGAGGGAGCTGATGCGCTTCAACCTCGCCCAGTGCGGCTTCGATGTCGCCGCCGTGTCGACCTGCCTGAGCGGCCGCGCGGCCATCGCCCGCGCCAGGCCGGACCTGCTGCTCCTCGACGCAACCCCGCCGGACATGTGCGGCGTCGACTTCACACGCGCGCTGCGGGAGGACCCGGAAATCGGCGCACTTCGGATAGTTCTCATGGGCCGGACCAATGGTGAGGCACGCACGGTGGCAGCCCTCGAAGCCGGTGCGGACGACTACATCCTCAAGCCCGTGCCTCCCCGGGAACTCGAGGCCCGGGTTCGGGCGCAGCTTCGCCGGCCGGCGTCTGTGCCCAACCGGGAGCGAGTCGAACTGGGCCCGCTCGTCCTCGATACGGCAGCCATGCTGCTGTACGTAGACGAGAAGCCGGTCCGGCTCGGGCCGCAGGAACTGAAACTCTTGAAGTTCCTCATGAGCAATCCCGGCCCCGTGTTCACGCGCGCTCAGTTACTCGGCTTCGTCTGGGGCCCCGACCTCGTCGTCGGGGAACGCAGCGTGGATGTCCATATCCGGCGGTTGCGCCGGGCCCTCGAGCCGTTCGAGCTCCGCTGGATGATCGAGACCGTCTATCGCGTGGGCTACCGCATGACCGACACCCCTTTCCGTCGCTCCGGCGAAAGTGGCTCCGACACCTGATCCCGAGTCCCGCGGCGACCAAGAACTCACCTTTTCAAACGAGGTTCACCACATGAAGCAGCTCCTTGCCTCCGCCATCATGCTCCTGCTTTGCGGAGCGGCCTTCGCTCAGGGCGCCGGCGGCGACATCAGGGTCTTCGTCTTTGAGCTTGGCGAGGCAGTCACCGACGCCACGGCCACGCTTGACGGCGCCCCCCTGCAGGAGTCTGACGGCGTGCTGACCGGGCCGATCAGCGCAGGCCAGCACCGCCTCGTCGTGACCCGGGATGGCTCCACGGTCGCCCAGCGAGTGTTCTCTTCGAGCGCGGATGAATCGGTGGAGGTCATCGTCGAGGTGCTTGGGGCGGGAATCCCCGCAACCGTTAACCTCCAGCGTTCCAGCGCGGAGGCCGAGGCCGAGCCGGGCGCTATCCGCGGCCGGCTCGTCGGGCCTGACGGTGAAGCCCTGGCGGGGGCCACGGTCATCGTCGACGGCGTGTTCACCGAGGCCGAGGCGGACGAGACGGGCGCCTTCGAGCTCGAGCTCGCGCCCGGCACCTACACGCTGTTCGTGAACCATCCCTCCCTCGAAGCGACCCGCACACTCGAGGACATCCGGGTCAGCTCTGGCGTCGTCCAGGAGTCGACGTTTACTCTTGCGGCCTCGGCGGCGCAGGGCGCGGTCGAGGAAGTCGTGGCGGTCGCGCGCTACCTGCCGACCACGGGAATCGGAGCGGAGCGACAGTCCGACGCGGTGCTCGAATCCATCGGCGAGCTCGAGATTTCCATCGCCGGGGACGGCGATGCCGCAGCTGCGCTGCAGCGCGTGACCGGCCTGACCATCGCTGACGGCAAGTACATCTATGTGCGCGGCCTGGGCGAGCGCTATTCGAGCACTTTGTTGAACGGCGGCGGCGTCCCCAGCCCTGATCCGACCCGCCGGGTCGTGCCCCTCGACCTGTTCCCGACCGGCTTCATCCAGGGCATCAACGTCCAGAAGAGCTACTCCGCCGACCTGCCCGGCGAGTTCGGAGGCGGCACGGTCCAGCTGAAGACCAAGGCCGTGCCGGACTCCTTTTTCGCCAACCTCAGTGTCGGCGCGGGCTATCGCGACGGCACGACCGGCAAGGACGGGCTCGATTATCGGGGCGGGGAGGATGACCCCACCGGCTATGACGACGGCACCCGGGACCTGCCCGGCGTGGTGAAGGCGCTCGACGCCCAGGGTATCCAGATCCGCCGCAATACGCCCTTCTTCCAGGGCGGCCTCAATCCCCGGGAACTGGAGATCGTGGGTGAAAGCTTCCCGGTGATCTACGAGGTCACCGAGGAGACGACACCCGCCGACCTCGCGGTGGCGGGTGCGATCGGCAACCGCTGGGATCTCGACGACGGCGCCGCCTTCGGCGTCTCCGCCTACGGCGAGTGGGGCCAGGACTGGGTGAGCCGCGATGAGACCCGGCGGACGTTCACGGTCGGTGCCGGGGATGCGCTTGAGATCAACCAGGACGGCATCCTCAGCGAAACCCAGCAGAGCATCGACCTCTCGGGCTTTGTGACCGCCGGCTACCAGACCGCGGAGAACCACGAGTTCGCCTACACGGCCATGCTCCTGCGCAACACTACCGACGAGACCCGCGTGTTCGAGGGCTTCAACCGCATCAACGACGACCTGATTCGCGTCACCGAGCTGCGCTGGATCGAGCGGGAGCTGTTGAGCCAGCAGCTCCGCGGTAACCACGTGTTCCCCGCAGCCGCCAACCTCGGCGTCGACTGGCAGCTGACCTCGGCGACGGCCTCCCGCGAGCAGCCTGACACCCGCGAGTACCGCTACGACGGCGATGGTCGGGGTGGCTTCGAGTTCTCGACCCGCGCCGATGGCAATCAGCGGCGCTACGAGACGCAGGAAGAGGACATCCTCGACGGCACGCTGGACTTCGAGCTGCCGTTCACCGGCCTTTCCTGGGCTTCCGAGTTCACCCTCAAGGCCGGCGCCGCCTACCTCGAGCGGGAACGCGAGTCCGCGATCCGGCGGTTCACGTTCTTCCCCCGGGGGCCCGCGGCCAACGATCCCGGCCTGCTGACGCGAAGCCCGCTGGAGCAGATTCTGAATCCGCTCTACATCGCGCCGGATATCTACGAGATCCGGGACAGCACGCGAGCCACCGACAATTACAGCGCCACGCAGGACGTCACGGCCGCCTACCTTGCCGCGGACTGGTATCTCAACGGCCCCTTCAGGATCACTGCCGGGGCGCGGTACGAGGAGTCCGAGCAGCGGGTGAGGACCTTCGAGCTGTTCAACCCCGACCGGGAACCGGTCATCAGCGAGCTGGACACGGAAGATCTTCTGCCGGCGCTTTCGGCGACCTGGTTCCTGGGCGAAAACGACCAGATCACGTTCGCCTACAGCGAGACCCTGGCCCGACCCGATCTCAAGGAACTGTCGCCCGCCCCCTACACGGACGACCTCCTCGACCGCGAGGTCGTGGGTAACCCCGACCTTGTCGAGACCAACATCACGAACTACGACCTGCGGTGGCAGCGCTTCTTCTCCCCTGAGGAGAACCTCTCGGTCGCCCTGTTCTACAAGGAGTTCGACAACCCCATCGAGTTCGTCGCGGTGCCGGGCACCACGAGCATCGTCACCCTCAACAACGCCCAGACGGCCGATAACCTCGGCATCGAGGTGGAGAGCCGGCGCACGCTCGCCTTTCTCGGGGAGCGATGGGCGCCGTACTCCGTGTCACTCAACGCGGCCTGGATCGACTCCGAGATCACGCTGCGTCCGGAGGACACGATCGTCCAGACCAACCAGACTCGGGCGCTGCAGGGCCAGTCGCCGTGGGTCGTCAACCTGCAGCTGGCCTGGGAAAGTCCCTACCGCGACGAAACCCTGGCACTGATCGTCAACTCCTTCGGCGAGCGCATCGTGGAGGTCGGCACCTTCGGGGCTCCGGACATCGAGGAGGAATCGCGCGTCCAGCTCGACGTGGTCTGGCGCCGACCGCTGTTCAACGACGACTGGCTGCTGACCCTCAAGGCCGAAAACATCCTCGATGACGCGTACGAGTTCACCCAGGGGGGACAGACGACCCGCTCCTACAAGGATGGCTGGGCGCTGAGCGTCGACGTCTCCTGGAACCTTCAGCCCTGATCCCGGCGGTCCGGGCCACAAGACCTGAACTGGAGAGATTGCATGTCAAACAAGAGCGCCCGTGCGCTTCTCGGCGCCGCCCTCTTGCACCTCGTCCTGGCCGGGCCGGCCTGGGGCCAGGCCGGGCTGGAGCCGGCGATCGAGGCGGGCAAACAGCGCATCCGCGCCGCCCAGTCGGCCCAGGACCGAATCGATGCCCTGTCGGACGACATTCGCAGCAATGTCGACGCCTACCGGGCGTTGCAGAAGGAGATCGAGGGCCTCGAGATCTACAACGCCCAGTTGCTGCGGCAGATCGAAAGTCAGGACGCCGAGGTCGGAGAGCTCGAGGAGTCCATCGATAACGTGACGCTGGTGGAGCGCCAGATCACGCCGCTCATGCTGCGCATGGTCGACGCTCTGGAGCAGTTCGTCACTCTCGACGTCCCCTTCCTCCTGCAGGAGCGCCGGGATCGGGTCGCCGGTCTCCAGGCCCTGCTCGACCGGGCCGACGTCACCGTCGCCGAGAAGTTCCGCAACGTCCTGGAGGCCTACCTGCAGGAACTCGAATACGGCCGCACCATCGAGTCCTGGCGCGGCACCGTCCGCGTGAATGGGGGCGAGCAGGAGGTCGACCTGCTGCGCGTCGGCCGGCTCGGCATGTACTACCGCAGCCTGGACGGCCGCAGCGGTGGCGTATGGGACGACGAGGCCCGGGACTGGCTGCCCGCCGACGCCGCGACTCGGCGGCAGATCGACCGGGGCCTGAAGATCGCTCGCCAGCAGACCGCCCCGGACCTGCTGCGTCTGCCTGTGGAAACGCCGGAGTCGAGCTCGTGAAAATCATCCGCGACCTGGCAATCATCATTATCGGCAGCTTCCTCCTGACGCTGCCTGTCCATGTCACGGCCCAGGAGACGAGCATTGCCCGGTCCCTCGATCGCCTGCTCGACCTGGTTGCGGGAGGCCGCGCCCGGGACGCCAGCGAGCAGGCGGAGCGCCTGGAGCGCTTCCAGGCCCAGCGGGCCGAGCAGGCCGCCCTGCTCGAGGAGGCGCGCCAGCGTCGTGACGCGCTGCAGGCTCGCTCAGCGGAGCTCGAGGCTCGTTTCGAGGCCGGGGAGGCCCGCCTCGGAGAACTGGAGGTGGCCCTGGACGAGCGTCTCGGCGACCTCAAGGAACTCTTCGGGGTGCTGCAGCAGGTGGCGGGCGACGTGCGCGGCCTGCTGCGAGACTCCCTGACGAGCACGCAGTTCCTGAATCGCGAGGATTTTCTTTCGCGGCTGATCGACAAGGCCGGCGGAACGGGTTCGCTGCCTTCCGTGGAGGAAATCGAGCAGCTGTGGTTCGAGATGCAGCGCGAGATGACCGAGTCGGGCAGGACCGTCAGCTACCCGGTGGACATCGTCGGCGCCGACGGCGAGGTCCGCGAGGCCGAGGTGGTCCGCATCGGCGTGTTCAACGCCGTTAGCGACGGGCGCTACCTGAACTATGAGTCGGAGACCGGCAAGCTCGTCGAGTTACCGCGCCAGCCCGACGGGCGCTACCTGGCCGTCGCCAGGGAGTACGGGACGAGCACGGCTCCCAAGGCCGAATTCTGGCTGGACCCCACGCGGGGTTCGCTCCTGTCGCTGCTCATCCAGACGCCCGACCTCCGGGCAAGGATCGAGCAGGGCGGTCTGGTGGGCTACATCATCCTGGCCCTGGGCTTGCTGGCGCTGGTCATCGCGCTCGAGCGGCTCGTCACCCTGAGCCTCGTGGGCTCCAGAGTGAACCGCCAGCTCAAGTCAGACGAGGTCCGCGGCGACAATCCGCTGGGGCGCGTGCTGAAGACCTGGGAGGCCAACCGCCACAAGGACCAGGAGACCCTGGAGCTCAAGATCGGTGAATCCATTTTGCAGGAGACGCCCCGGCTGCAGCGTTCGCTCACCCTGCTCAAGATCATCTCCGTGGTCGCGCCCCTCCTCGGGCTGCTCGGCACGGTCACCGGCATGATCAACACTTTCCAGGCGATCACCCTGTTCGGGACCGGCGACCCCAAGCTCATGGCCGGCGGCATCTCGCAGGCTCTCGTTACGACGGTGCTCGGGCTCTCGGTGGCGATCCCAACGGTCCTGCTGCACACGGCCGTGAGCGGCCGGGCGCGCCGTATCGTGCAGGTCCTCGAAGAGCGAGCGATGGGGATCGTCGCGGCACATTCCGAGCGCGGAGTGGCTCATGGATCGGCTGCTTGAGGCCGCCGAGCAGATCCGGGAATTCCTGGAGCGGGGCGGTGACGTCCTCACCCTGATCCTCGTCCTGGTGTTCGTGCTTTGGCTGCTCATCTTCGAGCGGCTGATTTACTACCGGACGACTCATCGCCGCCTCGAGGAATCGATGGTGCAGCGCTGGGAGGCGCGGCCGGAACGCATGTCGCGGCGGGCCCACGATGTGCGCACGGCCTACATCGCGGAGGTCAAGGACGCCCTGAAGCGCCGCCTGCCGATGATCCGCACGCTGATAGCCGTGGCGCCGCTGTTCGGGCTGCTGGGCACCGTCACGGGGATGGTGGGGGTCTTCGATGTCATGGCGTCCCTGGGTACCGGGAGTGCACGGGCCATGGCGTCAGGCATTTCCAAGGCGACGATCCCGACCATGGCGGGCATGGTCGGCGCTCTCACGGGGCTGCTCGGCATCAGCATTCTTGAACGTATGGAGCGGGTTCGCCGCGCGCGGATCGAGGCCCGCCTCACTTTCGATCACTAGAGGCACCGTCATGCGCAGACCTTTCTCGGCCTTGAACGCAATGGAGGAAGAGTCGGAGATCAACATCACTCCGATGCTGGACATTGTCTTCATCATGCTCATCTTTTTCATCGTGACGGCGTCCTTCGTCAAGGAAGCCGGCATCGACGTGAATCGTCCCGAGGCGCAGACGGCGGTGACCCAGGATCGCGGCGCGATCTTCGTCGCCATCAGCGACTCGGGCCAGATCTGGATCAACCGGCGCCAGGTCGATCCGGCGGCCGTGCGGGCCAACATCGAGCGACTGCACGCCGAGAATCCGCAAGGCGGGGTCGTGATCCAGGCCGACCAGAACGCGACCACCAAGCTGCTGGTCACCGTCATGGACGCCGCCCGCCAGGCCGGCGTCTACAACGTATCCATCGCCGCGGAGCAGCCATGACTCTGGCGCGGGTCGGGGCGGCGGCGTTGTTCGCCGCCCTGGCAACGTTCATCGTCTTCTTCGTGATGCAGCGGCTCGTTGCGTCCGGCGAGTCCGCCTTCACCCAGGAGATCACCGGCCGGGTGGTCGACTTCGTTCGGGTGCGGCAACCCGAGCAAGTGCGCGAGCGGGACCGCAAGCCCGATAAGCCGCCGCCCCCGGAGGCCGAGCCGCCGGCGCCCGAGATTACCCCCCAGTCCTCGACCGCAAGCGCCGACGCCGGGCCGGGGGCGATGCAGATCGCCGCCCCGGACCTCGGCGCCGACCTCGCTATCGACCCCGGGATCGGGGCCGGCGCCGGTGAAGGCGACTACCTCCCGATCGTCAAGGTTGCGCCGATCTATCCGAGCCGGGCCCAGGCCAGGGGTATCGAGGGCTGGGTCCTGGTGGAGTTCACGGTCACCGCGGCGGGGACGACCAGGGACCCCGTGGTGGTGGAGGCCGAGCCCACCGGGTATTTCGAGGAGGCGGCCAGGCAGGCGGTCCTGAAGTTCCGGTACAAGCCCCGGGTCGTCAACGGCAACCCGGTGGAGGTGAGCGGCGTGCAGAACCTGATCCGGTTCGAGCTGGAGCGTTGAGGCGATGAGAGCACGGTACGTCATCCAGGGTTGGCTCGCAGTCGTTCTACTGCTCGCTGCTCCCATCGGTGCGGTTGTGGCCCAGGACGCCGCGGCGCCCGTG
The DNA here is from genome assembly GCA_050125045.1 of Gammaproteobacteria bacterium. GTDB lineage: Bacteria > Pseudomonadota > Gammaproteobacteria > Steroidobacterales > XN24 > XN24. The sequence continues at coordinate 8,438 of JASFEC010000083.1, forward strand.
AGAACAGAACGGACGCCGGCGCTGCGCGAGTTCGTCTTCAAGAGCCTCTCGCGGGTGCGGGAGCTGGCCGACGCAGGAGAGACCAGTGCGGCTCTAGAAGAGCTCGACAAGCTTCTCTCCCGCGGGAACCTGAACGACTACGAGTCCGCGATGGCCTGGAATCTATCGGCCTATCTCAATTACCAGGCCGAGCGTTACCAAGCGGCGATCGCCGCCTACGAGAAGGTCCTCGAGCAGCAGCGTATCCCGTTGTCCCTGAGGGCCGGTGCGCTCTACAGCACGGCCCAGCTAAAGTTCCTGACCGACGACTACGACGGGGCTTCGCAAGCCCTGATCGAGTGGTTTGCGGTGGCGGAGTCGCCCGGCGCCGACGCCTACCTGTTTCTGGGCCAGATTCACTACCAGCGCAAGGACTACAAGGCGGCCGCGGCCGCAGTCGAGGCCGCGATGCGATTTGCCAGGCAGGCGGGTCGCGACATCCCGGAGAACTGGTATCTCCTGCAGCGCGTCGTC
>JASFEC010000084.1:0-8828 GCA_050125045.1 Gammaproteobacteria bacterium
CCGGAAGCCTGGAGTGCCCCCCGGGATGAGCGGCCGCGGCTTCGCCATGACCGAAGTGCTGGCGGCCCTCGCCGTGCTGGGCGTCATCGTGGCCGGGAACCTGGGGCTGGCCCTCGGCGGCCTCGGCGCCACCTTGGAGGCGCGCCGGGCGCAGCGGGCCGTCGCCATGGCGGCCGACCTCGCCGGCCGCGTCAGGGCCCTGCCGTCGGCGGACTGGACTTCCCTTCCAGCCACCGCGGGCTGCAGCGCCCCGTGCGGGCCGGAGCAGCTGGCCGCAGCGGAATGGGCCGCCTGGTCCGCGCGCCTGGCCGACGCATTGCCGGGCGGCGCGGCGGAGCTCGCGCCGGACGGCGCCGGTGCGATGGTGCTGAGCATCCGCTGGCAGGAGCAGGGCGGGGAGCAGCGCGTGCTCCGCCTGGGGATGCCGCGATGACGGCGCGGCGGCCACAGCACGGCTTCGGCCTCGCCGAGGTCCTCGTCGCGCTGGCGCTGGGGCTGTTGCTCGTGCTCGTCGTCACCACCCTGCATGCGCGGATACTGCGGCTGTCGCTGGATACAAGCGCGGCGGCCGATGCCCAGGACGCCCTGCGCATTGCCATGAGCGTGCTCGAGCACGAACTGGTTCATGCGGGCTACTGGGGGCCGCTGCCGGGTCCCGAGCTGATCGAGGGCCGGGCCGCGGACACCGCGCCGCTCGCCGTGGCGGTGAGCGGCGACTGCGGACCCGGCTGGAGCATCGACCTCGACCGGGCACTGCAGGCCTGGTCCGCCGGCTGGCCGCTGGCATGCGCGCCCTACCGCGGCGCCAGCTCGCTCGGCGGGCTGCTGGTCGTGCGCCGCCTGCTGCCCCGGCAAGGCGCCGCCGAGGCCGGCGTGCTCCAGGTGCAGGGTGACTTCTGGGGCGGCCGGCTGGTCGCCGGCGGCGAGGCGCCGCCGCCGGGCCAGGAGGTCCGGGACCTGGTGGCCCGCGCCTACTACGTCAGCCCGCACTCCACCGGGACGACCGGCCGCCCCTCGCTCCGGCGCAAGACCCTGCAGCGCGGGCCGCGGGTCATCGACGAGGAAGTGATGCCGGGCATCGCCATGCTGGAGCTCGAGCTGGGCATCGACCACGATCCGCCCGACAGCGAGGGCCACGGTCTGCCCGACAGCTTCGTGGCGCCCGGGACAGCTACGGCGCCCGTAGTCGCGGTGCGGGTGACGCTGCGGAGTGCCGAGGCGAGCGGGCTCACGCTGACCCGGACCATTCCCTTGCCGAACGGGCCGGTTCGATGAGGAGTCCATGGCGGCAGGCGCGGGGCGCGGTGCTGGTTATGGTGCTGGTGTTCCTGGCGGCGGGCGCGGCCCTCTCCACCGCCGTGGCGCGCACCGCCGCGCTGGAGCTCGCGATGACCGAGCAGGGGCTGTCCCGCCTGCAGGCGCAGCTGGCGGCCGAAGCCGGCCTGGACGCCGCCCTCGCGGCGCAGGGCTGGTCGGTATCGGCGCCCTGGCAGTCGCGCGGCGAGCTGCCCCACGGCGGGCGCTGGACCGCCACGGTCACCCTGGTCGCGGCCCGGCTGGATCCCGGCGGCGGAACCCCGGAATGGATTTTCGAGGCCCGTAGCACCGGCGAGGCGGGGTCGGCCCGGACAACCCTGGTGCAGGGCTTCAGCGTCGAGGGGGCTCTGCCGGGCATCCCGCAGCCGACCTGGTGGCACCGGGCAGAGGCCGAGCCGTGAAACACGGCTTCACGCTGCTGGAAGTCCTGATCTGCCTGGCCCTGGCGGCCATCCTCGCCACGCTGGCGGTCCCCGCCTGGCAGTCGGTGCTGGAGCGCGCGCGGCGGGCCGATGCGGCCGCGGCCCTGTATGCCGTGGCCAACGCCCAGGAGCGCTATCGCCTCGTCTACGGCCGCTACGCCGACGCGGCGGCGCCGGCGCCGCCGGTGGGGCTGGGGCTGGCGACCAGCGAGCGGGGCTGGTATGGCCTGCGCATCGAGCGTGCCGACGAGCACGGATTCGTCGCGAGCGCCCGCCCCGGGGAAGGATCGCCGCAGCGTCGGGATCGCGACTGCCGCCTGCTGACCATCGACCAGGCCGGGACACGCAACTCGGCCCCGGGGCCGCCGGAGCGCTGCTGGCCCTGAGCCGCCCGGGAAGTGGACGCCCCAACTGGAGGGTCAGGCCGAGCGCAGCACCTTGGGCAGCGAGAACACCACGTGCTCTTCGCGGCCCTCGATCTCCTCGGTCGTCTCGCCGCCCCATTCCTTGAGGCGCGCCACGACTTGCTGCACGAGGATCTCCGGCGCGGAGGCGCCGGCCGTGACGCCGACGTTCGCACAGCCCTCGAACCACTCATGCCGCAGGTCGTCGGGGCCATCGACCATGTAACCGGGGATGCCCGCCTTGAGCGCGATCTCCTTCAGGCGGCTCGAGTTCGAGCTGGTGCGGGAGCCGACGACCACGATGGCGTCGCAGCGCTGTACCAGGTCCTTCACGGCGTCCTGGCGGTTCTGCGTCGCGTAGCAGATGTCTTCCTTGCGCGGGCTGGTCAGCGCCGGGAAGCGCTCCTTCAGGGCCTCGACCACCCGCGCCGTGTCGTCGACCGACAGGGTGGTCTGGGTGACGAAGGCCAGCCGCTCGGGCCGCTTCACCTCGACCTTCGCTGCATCCTCGGGATTCTCGACGAGGTGGATCTCGCCGCCCTGGCTGCGGTCGTACTGGCCCATCGTGCCCTCGACCTCGGGATGCCCGGCATGCCCGATCAGGATCACTTCGCGCCCTTCCCGCCCGTAGCGCGAGACTTCCATGTGGACCTTGGTCACCAGCGGGCACGTGGCATCAAAGACCTCCAGCCCGCGGCGCTCGGCCTCGGCCTGCACGGCCTTGGAGACGCCATGCGCGCTGAAGATCACGGTGGCGCCGTCCGGCACCTCGTCGAGCTCGTCGACGAACACGGCGCCCATGGTGCGCAGGCGATCGACCACGAAGCGGTTGTGCACGACCTCGTGCCGCACGTAGATGGGCGCGCCGAACAGCTTCAGCGCACGCTCCACGATATCGATGGCGCGGTCGACGCCGGCGCAGAAGCCGCGCGGATTGGCCAGCAAAATGTTCATGCCCCTGATCCTATCGCAAGTCCGGTCAACGGAAACGGAAATCGGTCGGCGCCGGCGGCGTCTCGATCTTCCGCGGCGGGTTGGCCTCCAGCTCTTCGAGCAGCACTTCCACCGCCTTCTCGAGGCTGGGATCGCGGCCGGCGGCGATGGCCTCGGGCCGGTCGATGACCTCGATGTCCGGCGCCACGCCCTCGTCCTCCACCGCCCAGTTGCCCTCGGTGTCGAGGAAGCGGAAGGTGGCCGGGATCAGGCTGCCGCCGTCGGCCAGGCCGGGGTTGCCGCTGATACCGATCAGTCCGCCCCAGGTGCGCGTGCCGATCAGCGGCCCGAGCCCCAGCTTGCGGAAGTAATACGGCAGGGCGTCGCCGCCGGAGCTGGCCAGGCCGTTGATCAGCATGGCCTTCGGCCCGTCGTGGCTCAGCAGCGGCCGCGGCTGCGGCTCGAAGCCGCGCCACACCCAGTAGTTCAGCGGCGTGCGCGCGAGCAGCTCGATCATGCGGTCGGGAATGAAGCCGCCGCCGTTGTAGCGGTCGTCGATGATCAGCGCGTCGCGCCGGGCCTCGGCCAGCATGCCCTTGAACAGCTCGCGGTTGCCGTCGACGGCCGTGTTCGGCACGTGGATGTAGCCGACCCGGCCGCCCGACAGCTCGTGCACGCGGCGCCGGTTCTCGGTGACCCAGTCGAGGTAGCGCAGGGAGGTCTCGCTGGTGACGGTCTTGACCCGCTCCACGCGGGCCCCGCGCTCGTTCGGGCGGTCGTTGAGCGTCAGCTCGACCACGCGGTCACCCTTGTTCTGCAGCAGCCGGTAGAAGTTGTCGACACCCTTGGTGCTGACGCCGTCGACGGCGAGGATGAAATCGCCCTCGCCGGCATTCACGCCGGCCTCGGTCAGCGGCGAGCGGTAGTAGTCGTGCCAGTTCTCGCCCGGGAAGACGTGGGCGATGCGGAAGTAACCCGACTCGTGCGCCTCGATCTCGGCGCCCAGCAGGCCGCCCGGCTTGCGCTCGGCGCCGGGGGTGTCGGGGCTCGCGTTGACGTAGATGTGGCCGGCGTTCAGCTCGCCGCCGATCTCGCCGAAGATGTAGTCGAGGTCGGCGCGATGGGCCACGTGCGGCACCAGCGGCGCGTAGCGATCGCGGATGGCTTCCCAGTCCTGGCCGTGGTGGCCCGGGTCCCAGAACCAGTCGCGCAGGATGCGCCAGCCGTCCACGTACATCTGCTGCCACTCGACCTGCGGGTCGACCCGCATCTCCATGCGGTCCAGCTTCAGCGCCGTCTTGCCGGCGTCGACGTCGGGCTTGGCGTCGGCGATGCCGAACTTGTCCCGCTGCCGCCACAACAGCTTCTGGCCGTCGGCCGACAGCTCGTAGCCGGTCACGCCGTCGAGGACCTTCTTGGCCTCGCGCTCCTCGAGATCGTAGTAGTGCAGCTCGTTGCCGTTGCCCTGCTGGGCCTTGACGAAGAACAGGCCGCCGTCGCTCGCCTCGAGGCCGACGTAATTGGCCGACGGCACGTCGAGCACGGTGACCCGGTCGTTGAAGCCCTCAAGGTCGAAGCGCACCGGCGCGGGCTTGTCGTCCTTGTCCTGGTCCTTGCCCTCGTCCCTCGCCGCGGCGTCGCCCGGCGTCACCTCGTCGCTCCGGGGCCGGTTCAGCGCCGGGCCGTCGGCGGCCAGGGTGGCGGCATAGAGGCGGGTCGCGTCGTTGTAGAGGTAGTTGAACTGGTAGCTGGAGAACACCAGGTTCCAGTCACGGGTCGAGGTGAAGTACAGGTACCGGCCCTTGGGATCGAAGGCCGGGCTCTGCTCGTTGGTCGCGTCGGTGGTCAGCTGCGAGACCTTGCCCGAGTCCAGCGAATAGATCCAGATCGAGCTGTTGAAGCTCTCGTTGACCTTGGTGTAGGCCAGCCATTGGCTGTCCGGCGACCAGGTGTACTGGGTCAGGTTGCGGAAGGAGCTGCTGGTGTAGCGCGTGGAGTCGACCACGGTCATGCGGCCGCTGTCGACGTCGACGATGCTCAGCGTGTTGTTGCTGTCGGCGAAGGCGAGCTTCTTCGAGTCGGGCGACCAGACCGGCGGGAAGCGCCAGGTATTGCCGTCGCGGGTGACTTGCCTCGGCTCGCCGCTGCCGTCCTGCGCCCGGATGTACAACTCGTACTCGCCGGTGGCGTCCGACAGGTAGGAGATCCAGCGGCCGTCGGGCGACCAGGCGACGCTGATCTCGCGCGCCGCGGGCGTGTACGAGATGTTGCGGATCTCGCCGTGCTCCGCCGGCACGGTAAAGATCTCGCCGCGGGCGCCGAACACGGCCCGCTCGCCCTGCGGTGCAATGTCGAAGCTCTCGATATTGCTGGCGACGTTCTTGAAACTCGGCAGCGCGTGGGGCCGGTCCCCGCGCACCTGGATGGGGATGCGCCGCGTCTCGGCCGAGGCCGGATCGTGCAGCCAGAGGTAGCCGCCGCTCTCGAACACGATGCTGTTCCGGTCGGAGCTTGGCCACAGCACGTCGAACTCGGTGAAGTCCGTGACCTTGTCGAGGTTGCCGCCGTCCATGTCCATGGCGAACAGGTTCAGCGTGTAGTCGCGGTCGGAGACGAAGTAGATGCGCCCGTTCACCCACATGGGCTGGTGGTCGGTGCCGACGAAGTCGGTCAGGCGCTGCGACGTGTTGTTCTCGAGATCATAGGTCCAGACGTCCTGGGCCCGGCCGCCGCGGTGCCGCTTCCAGGTGCGGAACTCGCGGTCGATGGGCGTGTAGACATAGGTCTTGCCGTCGCCGGACAGCATCCCGCCGCCGGTCTCCGGCGGGCCGAGCGGCTTACCCATGCCACCGGCGAAGGGCACGAGCATGGGGATGCCGTTGCGCTGCCCGTACGGCGTGCGGTTGGCGCGGACCAGCACGTGCTGCCCGTCCGGGGTCCAGTCCAGGACCCGGTAGTCGGTGCCGCCGCGCGGCGGCATGGGGCCGACGTCGGTGTAGAAGGTCAGCTGCCGGGGGCTGCCGCCGGCCGCGGGCATCACCCACACCTGGCGGGTACCGGAGTACTCCGCCGAGAAGGCGATCCACTGGCCGTCCGGCGAGAACTTGGGGTACAGCTCCTGGCCCTCGTCCGAGGTCAGGCGGCGGGCCACGCCGCCGGCGGTCGACGCAGTATAGATGTCGCCGCCGTAGACAAAAGCCACCTGGCCGCCCCAGATGTCGGGGAAACGAAGCAGTCGCGTGTCGCCCTCCGCGCCGTGGGCGGACGGGATGGCGACGAGCGCGAGCACGATGGGAACCAGGAATCTCATGCCGGACCTCCGGAATCGGATGTTGTTTTCGTTCTGCAAAGCGTTGTTGACCGCCTAGATGATCTTTTGTTTCCGGCGGCCCTCGTAAAAGCTGTCGATGATCAGCAGCACGGCGCCGACCGTGATGGCCGAGTCGGCGACGTTGAAGGCGGGGAAGAACCACTCCTGCCAGTGGACGCTGATGAAATCGATCACGTAGCCATGCGCCACGCGGTCGATCACGTTGCCGACGGCACCGCCGACCACCAGCGCCAGGGCGCCCGCCAGCCAGTCGTGGCCTTTCGCAGGCAGGCGCGCGAGCCAGACGCAGACCAGCGTTGTCACCAGCACCGCGATGCCGATGAAGAACCAGCGCTGCCAGCCCCCGGCATCCGCCAGGAAGCTGAAGGCGGCCCCGGTATTGTGCAGATGGGTCAGGCCGAGGACCGGCAGCAGTTCGACGCGCTCGTACAGGGCAAGGTTCTGCGTGACCAGCCACTTGGTCAGCTGGTCGGCCACCACGATGGCCACCGACAGCCACAGCCAGCGCAGGGCCCCGCGGGGCACGCCACCCGTGTCAGCGGCCGCGCTCATGCCCAGCGTCTCTGCTCGCCCGGGCCCGCCACGTTGGTGGCGCAGCGCCCGCAGATCTCGGGATGCCCGGGATCGCTGCCGACGTCGGCCCGCCGGTGCCAGCAGCGCGCGCACTTCGGATGCGACGTCGGCTCGGCGAGGGCGTATAGCCGGTCCTCGAAGCCCTCCAGCGCGGCCGCTTCAGCCGGCCGCTCCGCGATGGGCGCGACCTGCACGTCGGAGGTCAGGAACAGGAAGCGCAGCTCCTCACCGGGACGCCCCAGCTTCTCCGCCAGCGCGTCGTCGGCATACAGCACCAGCTCGGCATCCAGCGAGCCGCCGATCCGGCCGGCCGCACGCAGCGCCTCCAGCTGGCGCGCCACCGCGTCGCGGACCTCGTGCACGAGCTCCCAGTCCGGGTCCTCGTCGCGCATCGGCACGGCCGGGAGCTCGTGCCAGGTGGCCAGCAGCACCGACTCGGCCCGCTCGCCCGGCAGGCTGCTCCATATCTCCTCGGCGGTGAATGCAAGCACCGGCGCCAGCCAGCGCACCATCGCCTCGGCGACGTGGTACATCGCGGTCTGGGCCGAGCGGCGCGGCAGCCCATCGCGCGGCGTGGTGTAGAGGCGGTCCTTCAGCACGTCGAGATAGAAGCCGCCCATGTCCAGCACGCAGAAGTTGTGCACCTTCTGGTAGATGTGGTGGAACTCGTAGTCGCGGTAGGCGCGCAGCACCTCGTCCTGCAGCGCCGCGGCGCGCGCGATCGCCCAGCGATCCAGCGCCACCATCTCCTCCGGCGGGATGCTGTCGGTCGCCGGGTCGAAGCCGGCCAGGTTGCCGAGCAGAAAGCGGGCCGTGTTGCGCATCCGCCGGTACGAGTCGGACATGCGCTTGAGGATTTCGTCGGAGACGCTCATCTCGCCGCGGTAATCCGTGGCCGCCACCCAGAGTCGGAGGATGTCGGCGCCCAGCGTGCTGAGCACCTTCTGCGGCGCCACCACGTTGCCCAGGCTCTTGGACATCTTGCGGCCCTTCTCGTCCACCGTGAAGCCGTGGGTCAGGACCGCCCGGTACGGCGCCTTGCCGTGCATGGCCACCGAGGTCAGGAGCGAGCTCTGGAACCAGCCGCGGTGTTGGTCCGAGCCCTCGAGATAGAGGTCGGCGGGAAAGCCCACCTCCTCGCGCGTGGCGCTGAGGCAGTGGTGCATCAGGCCCGAGTCGACCCACACGTCCATGATGTCGCGCACCTTCTCGTAGCGCGCGGCCTCCTCGCCCAGCAGCTCGGCGGCATCCAGCTCCCACCAGGCGTCGATGCCGTCGACCTCGACGCGCTGCGCCACTTCCTCCAGCAGGCGCACCGACTCCGGGTGCGGCTCGCCCGTCTCGCGGTCGACGAACAGCGCGATGGGCACGCCCCAGCTGCGCTGGCGCGAGATGCACCAGTCCGGCCGGCCCTCGACCATGGCGCGGATGCGGTTCTCGCCCCAAGCCGGCATCCACTGCACGGTGCCGATGGCCTCGATGGCGCCGGCCCGGAGCCCCTCGCGGTCCATGCTGATGAACCACTGCGGCGTGGCGCGAAAGATCAGCGGTGTCTTGTGCCGCCAGCAATGCGGATAGCTGTGCTGCATGGGCTCGTCGTGCAGCAGCGCGCCCCGTTCCCGCAGCAGCTCGACGATCACCGGGTTGGCCTCGAACACGGATTTCCCGGCGACGAACTCGGTGCCGGGCTTGAAGCGCCCGTCGCCCCCCACCGGGTTCTCGACCGGGAGGTCGTAGCGCTGGCCGACCACGAAGTCTTCATGGCCGTGCCCGGGCGCCGTGTGCACGGCGCCGGTGCCGGCCTCGATGGTGACGTGCTCGCCGAGGATCACGGGCACCTCGCGTTCG
>JASFEC010000085.1:0-8811 GCA_050125045.1 Gammaproteobacteria bacterium
TCATTCGCGTTCTTTTGCGTTCATTCGCGGACCAATAACTGGTCGATTAGTGAGAGCGCGAGGTCGATTAAATGCGAAGCCCACTCGAAACCGCTCCCAACGCGGGCCAGCTGAAGCGGGTCGTCATCGAGCCGGTGACCCGGGTCGAGGGCCATGGCAAGGTCACGCTGCTGCTCGACGAGCACGATCATGTCCGCCAGGCGCGGCTGCATATCGTCGAGTTCCGCGGCTTCGAGAAATTCATCCAGGGACGCCCCTACTGGGAGGTCCCGGTGATGGTGCAGCGCCTCTGCGGCATCTGCCCGGTGAGTCATCATCTCGCCGCGTCCAAGGCCATGGACCAGGTCGTCGGCGCCCGCCAGCTGACAACCACGGCGGAGAAAGTCCGCCGCCTGATGCACTATGGCCAGATCCTGCAGTCCCATGCCCTGCACTTCTTCCACCTGGCCTCGCCCGACCTGCTGTTCGGCTTCGACTCGGACGTCGCCCGGCGGAACATCGTGGGCGTCGCCGCCGCGCATCCGGATCTCGCGCGCCGCGGTGTCCTGCTCCGGAAGTTCGGGCAGGAGGTGATCCGCGTCACCGCCGGCAAGCGTATCCACGGGACGGGCTCCGTGCCGGGCGGCGTCAACCGCAGCGTGCCCGCGGAAGAGCGCCGCGCCCTGAGGGCGCAATGCGGCCAGGCCATCGAGTGGAGTCGGGACGCTGTCCATCTCGTGAAGAGGCTGTTCGAACAGAACCTGGCCGAGTACCGGGAGTTCGCGACGTTCCCGTCGCATGGGCTGGCGCTGATCCGCGAGGACGGGGCCATGGACCTCTACCACGGCGGACTGCGAGCGCGCACGGCGAGCGGCGAGACGCTGCTCGATCATGTCGACTACAACCGGTACTGGGAGCAGGTCCTCGAAGACGTGAAGCCCTGGTCATACATGAAGTTTCCCTTCCTGCGCGAGCTCGGTCCGGAGGACGGCTGGTACCGGGTCGGCCCGCTGACCCGCGTGACCAATTGCGACTTCATCCCTTCTCCCCTGGCGGAGCAGGAGCGGCGGGACTTCCTTGCCTACGACGACGGCAGCGCCGCCCGGGCGACCCTCGGTTTCCACTGGGCCCGGATGATCGAGATGTTGCACGCCGCCGAGGTCATCTCGAGCCTGCTGGCTGACGACGACATCTGTGGCAACGAGCTTATGGCGGGCGGCATGCGGGCGCGACGCGGCGTGGGCGTGCTCGAGGCCCCACGGGGCACGCTGATCCACCACTACCGGGTCGACGAGCACGACCAGGTGGTGCGCGCCAACCTCATCGTCTCGACGACCCATAACAACGAGGCCATGAACCGGGCGATCCGAGCTGTCGCCCGGCGTTACCTGGACGGACGGACGCTGACCGAAGGCCTGCTCAATCATGTCGAGGTCGCGGTGCGTGCCTTCGACCCCTGCCTGTCCTGCGCCACGCATGCCCTCGGCAAGATGCCGCTGGCCGTCGAGCTGGCGGACGCCGACGGCACGATCATCGACACCCTGCGGCGGGACGGGGGATGACCGCCGCCGTCGTCGTCTTCGCGGTGGGCAATCCCAGCCGCGGTGACGACGCCATTGGCCCGGAGCTGGCGGCACGGCTCGAGGCGGAGCAGCCGGCCGGGGTGGCAGTGGTAACCGACTTCCAGCTCCAGGTCGAGCACGCAATCGACCTGGAGGGCCGGGAGCTGGCCCTGTTCGTCGATGCAGCCGTCGACGCGGAGGCACCGTACGAGCTGAGGGTCGTGCGCCCGCAGCGTGACCGGAGCCACACGACTCATGCCCTCTCGCCCGCCGCCGTGCTCGAGACCTTCGAGCGCTGCACCGGCCGCGCGGCGCCGCCAGCCTGGGTGCTGGCCGTGCGCGGCGAGCATTTCGAGCTGGGAGCCCCGCTATCCGACCAGGCGCGCGATAACCTCGAGGCTGCGTGGCGCGTGCTCAGGGCCTTCAGCTTCGGTGAGATCCCTGAGTCCTGATCGAGCGCACCGTCGCTGGCGGAGGTCTCACGGCAGGTACTGCCGGCGCATCCTCAACACCACGTTGAAAGAGATCGACACCCGAACCTCGTCGGAAAGGTTCGGGTGCACCAGGTGGTGCAGGAAGGCCGGCCAGACCATGATGTCGCCCGCGGCGGGAAGGACCCGATGCTCCGGGTCCACCTGCGGATCGCCGCGAATGGCCAGCATGTTGGCCTGGGGTCGCGGGTCATAGAAGCTGATGGCACCCGGATTCCGGTCCGAGCGCCCGGGCAGCGCCTTCGGCTCCGGCACCTGCACGTAATAGGTCCCGCTCAGCCAGGAATGCGGGTGATTGTGCAGGTTGTGATAGTCGCCAAAGCGGTTTACGTTGCCCCAGGCCTGCAGGTAGAAATCCAGCTCGTAGTCGACTCCGGCCGCCCTCGCGTAATCCAGCACCGCGCGATTGACGCAACTCTTCAGCCAGCCGAGGACGGGATGCTCGTGGTCGAACAGGTTCCCGGACAAGTAGTCGGTGGTGAATTCCGCCTTGTCGTTGTCCATCCCGGTCAGTAACTCGACCAGCACCGGGTTAGCCCGCTCGGCGCCCGGCAGGCGATGGCGCAGCATCAGCGTCGGCCAAAGCGGCCTGATCTCGGGCTGGTCCTGCTTCGCGCCGCTCATTGAAGACTCCCGCGCAGGGGTACGCACCCCGGGGAACGTATTCTAGCGCGAGCGCGCGGTGCTCCCAGCCTTCCCGCCCCGGTGGCAGCGTCCGTCAGTCGTCGCGCGACCCCTTCGCAACGGCAGTGGCGATGCCCACCACCGCCGCGCCGACCGCGATCCCCTTGAGGAGTTCGCGGCGGTCGTCGCGATCGTCTTCGTAGCTATCACGGAACTCGCGCCTGATTTCGCGGCGGGCCTCCCGCTTCTCGCGCTCCACCTCCCGGTAGCCCTCGCGGATCTCGCGCCGCACGCAATCTCTCGTCTCGCAGCGCCGAATCTCCCGGCGGGCCTCACGCTTCTCGCGTTCCACTTCCCGGTAACCCTCCCGGACTTCCTGCCGAATCTCCCAGCGGGAAGCCTGTGCGATCGGCGGCGGGAGCACGGCGGCCAGCGCCAGGCTGCAACTGATCGCCGCGAGTAAAGAGGTCGTGCGGCTCACTGCTGCAACCTCCCGCTGACACGGAATGGCTCGGCCTGCGACTCGTAGCGGCTGAGCACGTCCTGGCACTCCTCGACCGAAATCTGCAAGGAGGTCCCGTGACCGAATGCGGCCGCGAACAGGAAGGCCCGGTCAGTGCCCAGAAGGCGCCCGATGGCAGCGTGCAAGTCCAGGACTTCGCGCTCCAGTTCCGCCACCTGCTCGGAGGCCACGCACCCCCTGCTCAACCCGGCCAGGTAACCGAACTCCTTCAAGCCGTTGTCGAGCCGTGTCTCCTCGTCTTCGGGCGGGGTGTCGGCGAGCGTCGGTAGCGGCGCTAACATGAATAAGGCCAGGATAAAGAGATGACGGAATCGATGCGGGGTTGGAACCATTGCAGGACACTCCGAGGTTGGCAGGCCGACAGGCAGATCTTCTGGAACCGCCAGTTCCCCAAGGAAACTAGTTTGAGCACGGGACCGATGACAAGGCGGTGGCCACCCAAAATAGGCAACGGGCAGACCGCTGGGCCGGTCGTCATCCTGCTGTAATCCTTTAGAGGGAACTTTGATTGCTTACTTTCATCTCGCCGCCCATGGAACAGCCGACGCCCGAACTCCCCGACTCGCCCTGGATGCCCGCCCGCACGGCGGCACGCCTCGCGGCCTTGCTGTCCGGCGCCGACACTTACCTCGAGTACGGCGTCGGCGGCTCCACCCGCTTGGCGGCGCGGTCCGGTCCGCATACTCTGATCGGGGTGGATTCCGACCGGCGCTTCCTCGCCGCGGCAGGGCGGGCGATCGAGCGGGCCGGCAGGATCATCAGCTTGCACCCCGTGCATGTCGACCTGGGACCCACAGCGTACCTCGGCTTTCCGCGGACCCTGCGGGCGCGAGGCAACTGGGACGACTACGCGCTGGCGCCCTGGCGGCTCGGCCTGTCGCCCGACCTCGTGCTCATTGACGGCCGCTTCCGCCCGGCCTGCGCGCTTGCGACGGCGGCCCATGCGCGACCGGGCACGCTCGTCTTCTTCGACGACTTCGCCACCCGGCCCTGGTACTGGCGAGCCGCACGCTACCTCGACGTGGTGGAGAAAGTCGGCCGCGCCGCAGTCATGCGCGTGCGAAAAGCCCGCACCCCGGGGCTCGACCACGCCATCGGCGCCGCCGCGCGCAATCCGCTGTAGCGAGACTCGCGGACCTTTTCCCGGCACCAATGGCATCATTGGCACGAAGTCCTTGCCTGGAAACCAGCCACGGGAGCCTCTCATGCCCAAGCGAATGCCCTACCGCGCGACGACTGCCAGCGGTAACCAGTTCGACTTCGACTTCCCCCTGCATCCCGAGACCGGCTCGGCGGTGCACGTGGCCAACCTGCTCGATGCCGTCCTCGCCACGCTGGATCGCGAGATCCGCCAGCTTGGGCCGATGAGCAATGGCGATGTCCTGCAGGCTGTCGCCATGGCTCTGGCCGTGCGCACCCGCATGCTGCCCGGGAGCCCCGAGCAGCTCGCCGGGCTCAGCGGCCACCTCGTGGCCGAGGCGCTGAACGCGCCGACCACGCCCGGCACAGGCAACATTTCACCGGACGAGCCGCGCGACGTACACTAGCCGCGGAGGTAGAGATGACAGCTGAGAACGCCCCGCAGCAACGGCGAAAGACGCCGGTCCACCTGTGGATCGTCGGCGCGGTCGCGTTGCTGTGGAATGCCGTCGGCGCCGTCGACTACATCGCCACCCAGCTGAGGCTCGAGGGCTACATGAGCCAGTTCAGCCAGGCTCAGCTCGAATATTTCTACAGCTTCCCGGCCTGGGCCGTCGCAGCCTGGGCCACTGCCGTCTGGTTCGCCCTGTTCGGATCCGTCGCTCTCCTGCTCCGGCGCCGGCTGGCTTGTCTGCTCTTCACTATCTCGCTGGCCGCCATGCTGGTCAGCACGCTTTACAGCTTCGTGCTGTCGGACGGAGCCGCCATGATGGGCAGCGGCGGCGTGGTCTTCTCGGGCCTTATCTTCGTGATCGCCGTGTTGCTGGTCTGGTACAGCACCGCCATGACGACTCGCGGTGTCCTCCGCTGACCGCGCTCCCGGGAACCCTGGGACGCTTCACTGACTCTGATGCTGCGGGCCTGACTCGGCCCGATGCTTTACAATGCGGCCCCGCCGACAAGCTGATCTGCTCTTTCAGTGAGGGAAAGACCGATGCACAAGAAGTTTCTGAGTCTCATCGTCGCCCTGGTCGCGATCTGCGCCCACCCGGCCCTGGCGGAAGACCTGATCCCCACCGAACAGATGTTCGGCAAGGCCGTGGTCCGCTCGGCGCAGATCTCGCCGAATGGCGATCATTTCGCCTTCACCTATGAGGAGGGCAGCGAAGTCAAGCTCGGCATCATGGAGCGAGCCAGCAAGGAAATCGTCACCTCCTTCGGCTTCGGCGAGAACATGCATGTGCTCGGCTACTGGTGGGGCAGCGACGACCGCGTCGTGATGTCGGTCGGCGAGGTGACCGGAAACCTCGACAACTACGGGCGCTCCTCCGCCCTGTATGCGGCGAACATCGATGGCTCCCAGCGCGAGCAGATCTTCGAGACCGAGACCTCTTTCGTCCGCGTGCTCCATCCTCTGCCCGATGACCCGAGGCACATCCTCGTCGCACGCTACCACTATGGCGACGGCGGGGAGCCGCGAGGCAACCTGCTCGACATCTACGACGGCGAGCTGAGCTTCCTCGACGATCAGCCCTTCGACAACGACATGGTCGGCCTCGTGGCCGACAACGACGGCGAGCTGCGCGGCGCCGCCGCCCTGAAGGTGGGCGAGACACTCGACGACATCGAGATCCGGATCTACGTCAAGAGCGACGGCCAGTGGCGGACGGTCGACCTGCCGAGCAAGCGCGAGCGCCCGTCGGTCGATTTTCTCGGGTTCTCGGCTGACAACAACCAGGTTTACTTCTCCTCCAATCACGACATGCCCGAGAACGATCGCCTGGGCGTGTTCCGCTACGACTTCGACACCAGGAAGATCGAGCTCATGTTCAGGGACGACGAATCCGACGTCCGCGGACTGCTTTACACCCCGGGCCGCAAGGTCCTCGGTGCCTACAGCGAATTCGGGCCGGCGAATTACTCCCTGTTCGACGACCAGGTCGAGGCCCTGAAGGACGAAGCCGGCCTGCTGGTCGGGCTGCTGAACGCCTTCCCGGACGACAATGTATTCATCACCTCCGCCACCCGCGACGGACGCCTGTCCATCCTGGTAGTAACCGGCGACCGGCGGCCGCCGGAGTTCTACCTCTTCGACAGTGAAGCGCGAAACGTCGAGTTCCTCTCCTCCGCCCTCCCGGACATCGACAAGGACAAGCTCGTGCCGATGGAGCCGGTGCGGATCACCGCGCGCGACGGACTGGTGCTGCACGCCTTCCTGACGCGGCCGAAGGACGCGAACAAGGACCTGCCGCTGATCCTCAACGTTCACGGCGGCCCGTTCGGCCCCTACGACTCCTGGGGCTTCAACCCCGAAGCGCAGTATTTCGCCCAGCACGGCTACGCCACGCTGCAGGTCAATTTCCGCGGCTCCGGCAACCGCGGGGTTGACTTCGAGCGCGCCGGGTGGCGCGAATGGGGCGGCAAGATGCAGGACGACCTGACCGATGCCACTCACTGGGCAATCGAGCAGGGCATCGCCGACCCGGATCGGATCTGTATCTACGGCGGCAGCTATGGCGGCTACGCCACGCTGATGGGCGTGGTCAAGGAGCCGGACCTCTACGCCTGCGGCGTTGGCTACGTGGGCGTGTACGACCTGACCTGGTTCCGCGCGGGCGACGGCTCGGACTTCTCGCGCGGCCAGAGCCGCCAGCAGCGCGAGAACTTCGAGCGCTTCATGAGTTCGGCCGTCGGCCCGACACCGGAATCGCTGGTGCCCGTTTCTCCGCTGCACCACGTCGACAAGATCAAGGCCGACCTGTTCATCGTCCATGGTGAGTCCGACGTGCGCGTGCCCGTCGGCCATGCCTACCGCCTGCGCGAGGCGCTCGACAAGATCGGCAAGGACTACGAGTGGATGATCAAGGAAAAGGAGGGTCACGGCTTCTACCAGGTCCCGAACCGTGTCGACCTGTACGAGTCCATGCTCGCCTTCTTCGAGAAGCACATCGGTCCGGGCGGACCCTCCTCCGGCGAGGGTCCGGCGGCGCCCTGATGCACCTGCCCGGGGCGTGACGGATGGATGATTCCGTCGCCTGGCTTGAGCGCCTGCAGGGAACACCGTGGCTCGAGACCACGGTGTTCCTTGCGGGGCTGGTCCTGCTTGCGTTCCTCGCGGACTGGCTGACGAAACGGGTTCTGTTGCGCCTGCTGAGGCGGGCCGTGGCCGCCTCTCCGACCCGCTATGACGATGCCCTGCTGGGCCGCGGCGTGATTTCGCGCCTCGCCCACGTGGTGCCGGCGATCGTCATCTACCTGGGCGTCCCCTACGTTCCCGGCATCCCCGAGGCGGTGGACCTGGTGACGCGGAACGTGGCCAGCGCCTACATGATCCTCACGGTCGCGCTGGCCTTCGGCAATCTGCTCAATGCTATCGGCGACATCTACGAGTCGGCCGATCCCGTCAGGGCCCGGAACAAGCCGATCAAGGGCTACCTGCAGCTGGTCAAGATCGTCGTATTTATCCTGGCGGCGATCCTGGTGATTGCGGTGCTGATCGACCGCTCCCCGCTGCTGCTGCTGTCCGGCCTCGGCGCCATGACGGCCGTCCTGCTGCTGGTGTTCAAGGACACCATCCTGTCCTTCGTCGCCTCCGTGCAGCTCTCCAGCCAGGACATGCTGCGCGTCGGCGACTGGCTGGAAATGCCGGCCCTGAACGCCGACGGCGACGTCATCGACATCGCGCTGCACACCGTGAAGGTCCAGAACTGGGACAAGACCATCACGACCATCCCGACATGGCGCCTCATCAACGAGAGTTTCAAGAACTGGCGCGGGATGAGCGAGTCGGGTGGCCGCCGCGTCAAGCGCGCCCTATACATCGACCAGGCCTCGATCAGGTTCCTCACCGACCAGGAACGCGACCGCATGCGGCGCTTCGCGCTCATCGACGATTACCTCGACCGCAAGCAGAAGGAGCTGGAGGAATACAACCAGCGCCTGCTGGCTGAAGGACGAGACCCCGTGAACACGCGCCGGGTCACCAACATCGGCACTTTCCGCGCCTACGTCGCCGCCTACCTCGCTGCCCACCCGCGCGTGCACCGGGGACTGACCCGCATGGTGCGCCAGCTCCAGCCGGGGCCACAGGGCCTGCCGCTCGAAATCTATTGCTTCACCAACACCACTGCCTGGGTCGAGTACGAGAGCATCCAGGCAGATATTTTCGATCACCTCTACGCGATCCTGCCGGAGTTCGGCCTGCGTGTGTTCCAGGCCCCGGCGGGCGGCGATATCCGTGCAGCAATCTCGGCCAGCGATGGGGACTGAGCGTCCCGCCTGGCGTCGATTCGCCACGCTGCTTGCGATATGCGCGGCCTTCGCTTCCTGGCCCCTCCCGCTCGCAGCCTCTGAAACCTCCCCGCCGCGCTCTGTCGGCCTGGCCCTGGGCTCCGGCGGCGCGGCCGGGCTCGCCCACATCGCGATGCTCGAAGTCTTCGACCAGCTGGAGTTGCGGCCGGACGCCATCGCGGGGACCAGCATCGGCGCCGTG
>JASFEC010000086.1:0-8772 GCA_050125045.1 Gammaproteobacteria bacterium
CGGAGTCACGGCGCGGACAGGTGATCGGCCGCGACGAGCAGGTCAGACGTCGTCGAGGAACCAGTTGAAGAAGCGGTTGACCTCGAAGATGTGATCCGTCAGCCGGTGGTCGCCGTCGATCAGGTGCAGGGTCGCACCATGCTCGCGGGCGAAGCGGATGCTGTTGTCCGGCGGCACCACGTCGTCGCCCCAGCCGTGCACGATATCTATCCGCCGCGCCCGCGGCTTGGGCGTCAGGGCCTCGTAACCCGGCATGTAGAACGCGGGTGCGATCAGGAACAGCCCGCGCACGTCGGCCAACCCGCCGGAGGCTGCGGCGGCGACATGCCCGCCCATGCTCGAGCCCACGAGCACGAGGGGCCGGCCGAGGGGGGCGCAATGCTCGACCAGCCTGGCGACACGCGCCGCGGGGTCGTCCATGCCGCGATAATCGAGGCTGTCCAGCTCGAAACCCCGGTCCCGCGCGAGGTCGGCCATGGCGGCGATCTTGCTGCCCCACGGCCCGCTCTCCTTGCCGTGCGAAAAGCAGATATAAGGTTTGCGGGACACGCTGGGACTCACCTTCGATTGTGCCGGCGCCGGGGAGTTCGAGTGTAGCAGGGGTCCGGGAGCGACTATCCGCCCACGCGCAGCCGGGCGGCGAGGTCCTCCCGTGCCTGCGCCAGCACGGAGTCGCGATCCACGGTCTCGAGGATCTCCTGGACCACGGACTTCGGGCCGCCCTCCCCCCAGGACTTGCCCCGCGCGAAGTACTCCTCGGCCACCCGGCCGATCAGATAGGTGCCGTAATAGGCCACGGCACCCTGGGCACCGGCGGTGAAGACCGTCGAAAGGCCCGCGGTCCCCGCCTTCAGCGCCGCGGAAAGCAGGTGGGTCAGCCACACAGTGCCCATCAGGACCGTCATCTGCGTCGCGATGACCGTCACCAGCGAGCCGGCCTCGGCGCGGCTCAGCGGCAAGCCGTAGAGGCGCGACAGGTGGAATACCATGCCGGCATCGATTGCGGCAGCGGCCAGCAGGTCGGCCGCCGGCACCGGGTTGACCGCCACTGCCACGCCCTTGGCGATACAGTATTGGCGCACGAGGCGACCGGCCGCCTCGCGCCGCAGCTCGACCACGCGCCGGCCCACCCGCTCGCTGACTCGGCCCGCGAACAGGCCCGCGGTGAGGGCCGCCAGCGTGTCGCCCTCGCGCTCGAGGATCTGCCACAGGCGTTCGCGCAGCGCCTCCACGTCGGGCGGCAACACGACCCGCTCCTCGCGCTCGGCGCCGTCGGTTTCGCGCAACACGCGCCGCGTCGGCGCCGGGTCCGCAGCCGCCGCGACCACCTGTTCCGGCGGCAGCCGCCCGCGGGTGCGCTCCACCAGCCGCGCCAGCAGCTGGGTGCGTTCTTCGGCCGTGTAGCGGTCCGCCTTGTTCAGCACCAGCAGCAGGGGACGACCGGGGGCGAGCGCTTGCTCCAGCGCCTCCAGCTCCGCAGCATTGAGGTCCCCGTCGACCACGAACAGCACGAGGTCGGCGCGCTCCGCCACCTCGCGCGCCATGCGCTCACGCTCCTCGCCGCCGACCTCGTTGATGCCGGGCGTGTCCAGCAGGCACACCCGTCCCGAGCGGGCTTCCTGCCAGCGCGCCTCCGCGGTCTCGCGCGTCTCGCCATGCAGGGCGCTGGTGGCGAAGCGTGCCTCGCCGAGCAGGGCGTTCAGCAGTGACGACTTGCCGACGCTGACCTCTCCCAGCACCGCGATGTGCACCTCGCCCTCCTCGAGCTTGCGTAGCATGCGCTCGATCTCCGCGAACTCGGGCGCCAGGGCTTCGCGGGTGCCGGCCGGCAGGTCGGGGTCCTGCAGCAGGCGCCGCAGGCTGTCCTGGGCCAGCACGCGATGGCGCTCGCCCGCAGGGGGCGAGGGCGCGGCGGCCGTATCGCCCGGCTCAGTCGCGGCCTTCGCGCCGCGCTTCCAGGGCCAGCCGCGCCAGCTTCCGGGCCGTTTTGCCGATTTCCTCACCAAACTGGTCTCCCACCTTGCGCGCAGCGGCCGCCGGCCGCAGTTCTCCCGTAGTATCCAGGCTCCGGGACAGGCCCTTGCCCATGGCATCGAACACGATGCCGTAAGCCACCGCATGCACCAGGCCGCCGGCCACCGTGCCCGCGCCCGGGAACGCCTTGAGCACGTTGCCCGCAATCGCCAGCACCAGCGGCACAGCCCGCCCGACGTACCCCTGGGCAATGTCCAGAAAGCGCTGGATATCGATGTCGCGCGCCGGCACGCCATAGATCTGGCACAGGGCCTTGACCAGCGCGGTCCCGAGATAGCCCTGGATCAGTACGTCCGTCCCGGGGCTGACCGCGGCCAGTGCGCCGATCACCGCCTTCTTCGTGTAGTCGGACACCACCTGCTCCGCCTGCTCGCGCCGTCGCCGGGCCGCGGCATCCTCCAGCCGCGCCGCAGCCAGGCGGAAGACCGAGGCGTCGCGCAGGGTGTCCAGCGTCACGGGGTCCGCGTCGAGCTCCGCCTGCAGAGCCTCGCGCAAGGGTTCGACCCGCGGCGCGCGCTCGCGCTCGACCTCGACCTCGCCGCCGGAGCCATCCGGCTGCAGCACGCGCTCGGTACCGCCCGCCACGACCGGCACCACGGCGGGCGTCGGTTCGAGCGTCCCCAGGCGCTCGGCGAGGCGCGCCACGATCCGCTGCAGGTCTTCCTCCGCGTACCAGTCGGCCTTGTTCACGGCGACCACCAGCGGCTTGCCGACGCCCGCCAGCGTCGCCAGGTCCTCGTACTGGCTGCGACTAAGGTCCCCCTCGCAGACGTAGACCACGAGATGGGCGCGCATGGCCTCCGCCAGCGCCGCCTCCTTCAGCACGTCCTCGTCCCCGCTGCCGGGCACGTCCGCGAGCTCGACCACGTCGCCCGCAGGAAGGTGCCAGCGGTAGTGCTGCACCTCGCGGGTAGTGCCGGCGGTGACGGCCCGCTCCGGCGCGGTGTCCGGGATGAGCGCCTGCACCAACGAGCTCTTGCCGGCGCTGGCGTCACCGAACATCGCGACGCAGAGACGGCCCGCCTCGCGCCGGCGGCTGAGCTCGGCCAGCTCGCGTTCGATGGCCGCCACGTCGCCACCGGCCGCCCGCTCTGCCTCCAGCCGCCGGAGCAGCGTCTCCTCGTCGGGCACCTCGTCCCCGCCGACCGGCGCCTCGATCCGGCGCCGCACGGGCGCCAGCAGCCACCACAGCAGCCAGGCGGCGAGCGCACCGCCGGCGGCGAGCACGGCAAGGAATCCGTAGTACAGCCAGGCGGGACCGTCCTGCAGGCGCTGCAGGATGGACAACACCGTGTCCGCGACGGCCAGCAGGGCGCCGGCGAACAACACCAGGGCGACCAGCACGACCCCGGCAAGCAACAGCCTGATCCTGCGATCCCGCCTCAAGGGCCGCTCCTGCCGCGGGCCGCCACCAGGCAGATGGCGAGGCCGGCGAAGAAAGGCGCCAGTCGCTCCAGCCAGTCGCCGGGTGTGTTCGGCAGCCAGTAGAACAGGAGCGTGCCGGCGAAGCCGACGGCCATGGCCGTGAAGACCGCGCCCGGCGGCACGTCCAACCCGGCCAGGCGCGCCAGCAGCGGCGGGCCGAAAGCCGCGCCCAGCGCGGCCCAGGCGAAGAGCACGCGGGCGAAGATGGTCTGGGGCAGCAGCACGGCGATCACCACCGCCACGGCGCTGATCAGCGCCACGACCAGCCGCGACAACCACAGGCCGCCGCCGTCGCGGGGGAGGTCGTGGCTCGCGGACGATGCCGCCACCAGCAGCTGGCTGTCGGCCGTGGACATGATGGCCGACAGTACCGCGGCGATCATCACCGCTGCCACTACCGGCGGGAACAACCGGTTGGCGGTCTCGAAGAGCACCTGCTCGTCGGCCACCGCAGTGCCGAACAGCGCGCGCGCGGCGAAGCCGAGCGTGATCATGCCGGCGTAGATGATGACGGCCCAGCCGAGCGCGATGATACGGCCGTCGCGCAGCGCCCGCTCGTCGCGCAGCGCCATGAACCGGTTCACGACGTGCGGCTGGCCGGGATAACCGAGGCCGATACCGAGCGTCCCCAGCACGAAGCCGATGGCCGCGATACCCGCCGTGGGCGGCCCGCCCGGCCCCTCGGCTGCCGCTACCGCTGCACTCCAGGTGGCGCCGGCGCCGCCAGCGGCCGCCACTGCGGCGAGCGGCAGCAGCACCGCCGTGAAAGCCATCACCAGCCCCTGCACCGTGTCGGTCACGCTCACCGCCCAGAATCCCCCGAGCAGGGTGTAGACCAGCACCACGGCGGCTCCGATCAGCACCGCCGTCCGCATGTCCAGGCCGAAGGCGCTGGCAAAGGCGTTGCCGGCGGCCTGGAACTGGGCCGCCACGTAAAAAGTAAAAGAGAACAGGATCACGCCCGAGGCCAGCACCACGATGCGGCGCGGCCAGCCGCGACGAGCGCCCGGACCCGCGATGAACTCCGTCAGGGTGATCGCACCGCTCTTCCGGCTCGCCCGCATCAGACGGGGGCCCACCCACAGCCAGTTGATGAGGAAGCCGGACAGCGTCGCCGGAAACAGCCAGAGCGCCGGCAGCCCCCAGAGGTAGGCCATGCCGCTTACCGCTACCAGCGTCCAGGCGGACGACGAGGACGCCGACGCGCTGATCGCCGCCACCCAGCCGCCCAGCCGTCGTCCGCCGAGAAAAAAGTCGTCGGTGTCGTGGGTCCGCCGCGTGGCCCACAAGCCGATGCCGATCAGCAGCAGCTTGTAGATCACCAGCGTGTACAGAATGGCGTCGGCCCGCGACATGGCGCTCCCCGCTCGGACGCGGCCGAGTTTAGCAGGCGGCCAGGCCCTACAATGGCGGCATGAAACCGCAGGCAGCACCGGGCTGGCGCTTCTGGATCGACCGCGGCGGCACCTTCACGGACATCGTCGCGCGCCGTCCCGACGGGCACCTGGAAAGCCTCAAGTTGCTGTCCGAGGCGCCGGACCGCTACGCAGACGCCGGCATCGAGGGCATGCGTCGCATCCTCGGGCTCGCTGGTGCCGACGAACTCGCGGAGGCGCCGATCGAGGTCGTGCGCATGGGCACCACCGTCGCGACCAACGCCCTGCTCGAGCGCAGCGGCGAGCCCACGGTGCTGGTGGTCACCCGGGGCTTCCGCGACGTCCTGCTGATCGGCACCCAGCAGCGGCCGGACCTGTTCGCACTGGACATCCGACTGCCGCCGCCGCTGTACTCGGAGGTCATCGAGGCGGACGAGCGGCTGGCCGCCGACGGCGCCGTGCTGCGCCCGCTGGACGAGGAAGGCCTGGCGGCGGCCCTGGCGGACGCCCGGGACCGCGGCTTCCGGGCCGCGGCAATCGTCTTCCTGCACGGCTATCGTTGCCCCGGCCACGAGATCGCGGCCGCCCGCCTCGCCCGCGCAGCCGGCTTCACCCAGGTGTCCGTGTCGCACGAGGTGAGCCCGCTGCCGCGCATCGTGCCGCGCGGCGATACCAGCGTGGCCGACGCCTACCTCTCCCCCGTGCTGGACCGCTACGTGGCGCGGTTGCGGCAGCCGCTGGGCCGGCGGCGCCTGCTGTTCATGCAGAGCAACGGCGGGCTCGCGGAGGCCGGCCGCTTCCGGGGCCGCGACAGCGTGCTGTCCGGGCCTGCCGGCGGTGTCGTCGGCCTTGCGGCGGCGGGCCGGCGGGCCGGAACCGACCGCCTCATCGGTTTCGATATGGGCGGCACCTCGACCGACGTCTGCCTGTACGAGGGCGAGTTCGAGCGCGGCCACGACAACCGGGTGGCCGGCGTGCGGCTGCAGGCGCCGATGCTGCTGATCCACACGGTTGCAGCCGGCGGCGGCTCGATCCTGGCCTACCGGGACGGACGCTTCCAGGTCGGCCCCGCTTCCGCCGGCGCTGCGCCCGGGCCGGCCTGCTACGGGCTCGGCGGCCCGGCCACGGTCACCGACGCCAACCTGCTGCTGGGCCGGCTCCAGCCCGAGGCCTTGCCGCGGGTTTTCGGGCCGGGGGGCGACCAGCCGCTCGATCGGGCCGCGGCTGCCGCCCGCCTCGAGGCCATCGTCAATCGCACCGCAGCCGACGGGCATGCGGACATCGGCGTCGAGGGGGCGGCCGCCGGCTTCCTCGAGGTGGCGGTGGAACGCATGGCGCGCGCCGTGAAGCAGGTCTCAGTGCGACGCGGGGCCGATCCGGGGGCCTTCACCCTGTGCGGCTTCGGCGGCGCCGCCGGGCAGCATGCCTGCGACGTGGCGGATGCGCTGAACATCCGCCGGGTGCTGCTGCCGCCGCTGGCCGGCGTCCTGTCGGCCTGGGGCATCGGGCTCGCCGACCTGGTCGCGCTGCGGCAGGCGCCGATCCAGCGCCCCCTCGACGCGGCCGCACTCGACGAGGCCCGCGCCAGGGTCGAGGCGCTGGGCCGCGAGGCCGCGACCGAGCTGGCCGCGCAGGGACTGCCCGCCGCCGACTGCAGGATCACGCACCGCCTGAGCCTGCGCTGCGCGGGCAGCGATACCACGCTGGAGGTGCGCCTGGCCGCGGAGGCCGAGGTGCGGGCAGAGTTCGCCGCCGCCTTCGAGCGGCGCTTCGGTTTCGCCCCGACCCAGGACCTGGTGCTGGAGTCGGTGGAGGCAGAAGCCCGGGGCGGCGGCGGCGCGCCCGAGGGCGCGACGGAACCGGAGGTCGGGGCGCCCCGGGGCAGCTGCCGCGCCTGGGATAACGGCCGCTGGCGGGACATCCCGCTGGTGCCGCGGAGCGCCCTGGCGTGTGGCGAGCGCGTTGCCGGGCCGGCGCTGGTCCCCGAGCGCAACGCCACGACCTGGGTCGCGGCGGGCTGGGAGGCGCGGGTCGACCCGCACGGCAACCTGCTGCTGGAGCGCACGCGTCGCCGCGAGGCGCGCCGCGTGTCCCGGCGCGTCGACCCGGTGCTGCTGGAGGTATTCAACAACCGCTTCATGCACGTGGCCGAGGACATGGGCGCCGTGCTGCAGAACACCGCCAGCTCGGTAAATATCAAGGAGCGCCTGGATTACTCCTGCGCCGTGTTCGACGCCGCGGGCGGCCTGGTCGCGAATGCGCCCCACATGCCCGTCCATCTCGGTTCCATGGGGGAGAGCGTCCGCGCCGTGATGGCGCGGTTTCGCGACGCGATGGCGCCGGGCGACAGCTTCGTGCTCAACGATCCCTACGAGGGCGGCACCCACCTGCCCGACATCACAGTCGTCACGCCCTTCTTCGGGGACGCGGAACGACCGGCCCTGTACGTGGCCTCGCGCGCGCATCACGCCGACATCGGCGGCCGGACGCCCGGCTCCATGCCGGCGGACAGCCGGCACATCGACGAGGAGGGGGTGCTGATCAAGGCCCGGCGCCTGGTCACGGCGGGCAGCTTCGACGAAGCGGCGGTGCGGACGCTGCTGGCCGGCGGGCGTTGGCCGGCGCGCAACCCGGACCAGAACATCGCCGACCTCGGCGCACAGCTGGCCGCCAACCGGCGCGGCGTGACCGGGCTGGAGAAGATGCTCGCGGAGTTCGGCCCCGAGGTCGTGCGCGCCTACACCGGTCACATTCAGCGCAATGCCGCCGATGCCGTGGCGGAGGCGCTGGGCGGGCTGGCGAACGGCGAATTCAGCTGGCAAATGGACGGTGGCGAGACGATCCGGGTGGCGGTCAGGATCGACCGGGCCCGGCGCCGCGCGGTTATCGATTTCTCCGGCACCTCGCCGCAGGTCGCCGGCAACCTGAATGCTCCGGCCGCGGTCTGCCGGGCCGCCGTCCTCTACGTGTTCCGTTGTCTCGTCGAGCGCGACATCCCCCTCAACGAGGGCTGCCTGGAGCCGCTCGAACTGCGCATCCCGGAGGGCAGCCTGCTCAGCCCGCGCTGGCCCGCGGCCGTCGCCGGCGGCAACGTCGAGACCTCGCAATGCGTGGTCGACGCGCTGTTCGGCGCGCTGGGTGTGGTCGCGGCCTCCCAGGGCACGATGAACAACCTGAGCTTCGGCAATGCCAGCCACCAGTACTACGAGACGCTCTGCGGCGGCGCGGGCGCCGGGTCGGGCTTCGACGGCGCCTCCGCGGTCCACACCCATATGACCAACAGCCGGCTGACCGATCCGGAGATCCTCGAGCTGCGTCACCCGGTGCGTGTCGAAGAGTTCGGTGTGCGGCGCAGCTCCGGGGGCGCGGGACGCTGGCACGGTGGCGACGGCGTGGTGCGTCGTCTGCGCTTCGAGGAGGCCATGACCGCGGCCATCATTTCCAACCGGCGCAGGATCCCGCCCTTCGGCCTGGCCGGCGGCGCCGACGGGGCCGCCGGGCACAACCGGGTGCTGCGCCGGGACGGCGAGACGGAGGTCCTGCCCGGCACCGCCGCGACCGCGCTCGAGCCCGGCGACCAGCTCGAGATCCTGACGCCCGGCGGCGGAGGATTCGGCGCAACTTCGTGAGCCCCGTCACGGCAGTCGCCGCGGGCCCGCTGCTACGCTCATGCCGTGGACATGAGCATTCACGAGCGTTGTGGAGAGTGGGATCCTTACGCCGTCTGGCAGATCCTGCTGCACCGCCATCCGGTCCAGGTGGACGGGGTGGCCACTTCCAGCGGCCACATCGAGCGCGACCTGCTCGCCGAGTTCTGCGAGGCGATCTCCGACTATCCCGACTTCCTCCAGGATGCCCTGCTGCTGATTGCCCATGCCGAGGGCGTCGCGGCGGCGGCAAATGCCCTCGACGAGGCCATCCGCGACGATCACAAGCG